>JAOUOA010000652.1 GCA_029880625.1 Spirochaetia bacterium | reverse complement strand
CAGTTTCTCTTCCTGAAAAATCAGAAGGAAGGGCCGTCAACGACCGCTTGAAACGCGCTTCCTCATTTACAGCCTGGATTTCCGGTAAAAACAACTGCTGTTATTTTGAGACATAATCCATATCTTTTTTACAAAAATCCTTCAGTAAAATAACCTTCTTTCCTGCAATTCTTTACGATATTAAATAATAAGCAGGGAATAAAATAAAATCCCTGCCTGGAAAATCATTACCTGTACCCGGCTGGTGCAGAAAGTAATACGAACGGAACAAATATGAAAACAGTAGGAACAGAAAAACGAACCATTTTTATCGGTGATGTGCACGGCTGCATTGATGAATTAAAAGAAATGATTCACACTCTTCGCCCTGTAGAATCTGACCGGGTAATTCTGCTTGGAGATCTGATTAACAGAGGTCCTGATCCAGCTGCAGTTGTTCAATTTGTATACGAATCCAAATTTGAATGCCTGATGGGGAATCATGAACATGAGTATCTGCATTACTTTCAAACCGTCGATAAATACAAAAATCTGCGCCGCTCAATCGGCGAAGAGCTGCATGAATGGATCAGCAACAGACCTCTCTACATTGAAGACAAAGATTTCATGGCTGTCCATGCAGGTCTTGTCCCGGGCGAACATCCTTCGCGATCAAAAAAAGAAATTCTGCTGAATATCAGAACCTGGGATGCAGATACAAAAAATATAAAAAATCCTGAAAATCCGCCATGGTATTCTTTTTATAAAGATAAAAAACCTGTTTTTTACGGTCACTGGGCAAGAGAAGGGCTGAATGTCAGGAAAAATACCATCGGACTTGATTCCGGATGCGTTTACGGCAGAGGACTTTCTGCATATATACTGGAATCTCATGAAATTGTCCAGATCAATTCCAGAAAAGTTCACTACATTCCCCCTTCTCTTCGTGAACAGAAAAAAACGAATCTTATTACCTGAACGGAAACATTTCTTATGCCTGGAAAAAGCATTCCATACAGCAAAGGCTTCTCGCTTCATTACGAAAACAGCATTGTTCCGTTTACAGAGCATTGCCTGGAAGATCCGGAAAGAAGTTTTTCCGAATTAAAAAAACATAAAATTGAAGAGATATTTTTCATTCCTGAAATGCGCGGCATCAGCAGCGAAAAACTTTCCGGAGCAGCGGCGCTGCTCAAAGAAAAAGGGATCAAGTGCACAGTAATTGAAAATAAAACAATTACAGAAAATAATTTTGATTTTTTCAGAAAAACCGGCAAGTACCTTAATGCAAAATTAAAATCAACCAGTGTTTTAATTCTTTATGAAAAAAGCAATGCCGATGATGCAGAATCCTTCATAGCATCGCTTCTTATCGCAAGTAAAAATTCGGAGATTTCTCCGGAACAGGCAGTTTATATTGCCACAAGAAAAGATTTTACCCCGATACAAAACAGAAGAGTCAGACAATTCAAAAAACACCTGGAAAATCAACAAGAAAAAGAGGCATCTGCTGAAGCCGGTTCCGGCAATCAGAAACATGAATTGAAAGATTCCCTCAGCATCATAAAATCCGGTTTTTCAATCCGCATGAAACTTCTCACCCTTGCTTCATTGATTGCAGGGGGAAGCATGCTTACCCTGATCCTTTCAGTAACATTTCTTTTCAAAGAGCACAGTGAGCGCATGGTGCAGGAATACAACCTCAGCCTGGCCAGAATTTCCGGACTGAAAATTGCATCTGAACTGGAACGAATTGAAAACAATTCAAAACACTTTGCTGCATCCATTGAAAAGAAAAATAAGAATAACAGAACACAGAATACGGCAGATGAATTTTTTAAAATTAACAATGAAGTGATCTCCATTGGGAGCATATCTTCTCTGCCAAATAATAGAATTAAAATCAGGCACTATCAGAAAAATACGGAATTGTCCAAACAGCTCGGCATATCAGATGCCAATATTGAAAAAAGTTTATATAATCTTCAAAATGCCATAATTCAGTCTGAATCAGGAGGACCTGGATATGAAAATGCATCTTCATCTTTCAACCTGCCTGTGCTTGCACTGATTCTT
>JAOUOA010000650.1 GCA_029880625.1 Spirochaetia bacterium | reverse complement strand
AATTCCAGTTATTCAGATCAATGGAAAGCTGGATTGCCTGGTAAATCAAAAATGCAAATATGGCGGAATTCATTCCGTAATCCAGATACATCCAGAGAAACGCCCCCATATACAGCAGGGACTGAAGAGGGACAAGAAACAGAAAGCCTGAAAAACGCAGAAGAAGACGGTACACAAAAAGATTGATAAAAAGATTGATGAAATTCGCAATAAAAAACAGCGACCCGATGTATGCGGCAAGAGAATCGGCATTCTGGATATTTTCTGAAAAAATATCCAGATAAAAATATTCAGCAAATGTCGTCATCAGGATGAGAAAAACCATCGATACGGAAAGCATGGCTCCGTACGGAGACGTCGATGCATATTTTAAAATTTGGCCTGTGCGGACTCTGGTTTCGCCTTCATTTTCTCTGAAAAACACCAGCCGCAGTCTGCCAGCAAAGAGAACCTGCATGAAAAAACCTGCAATCGCGACACCGCTCCACAGAAGATACAGATAGGATACGCCGTTGTGTTCGGCAAAATGCGATGCAAGAAAGCCTCCGATCATGGCGCCGGCAGAAAGAGCAGCCGATAAAAGAGGATAGAGTCTTCTGGCTTCAATTGCCGTATAATAATGGTCCACCTGATTCCAGAAAATGGAATAAAGCGAAACCATCCATAAATAGGCGTTCAGCTTCAGAGCATAAAAAACCCAGCCGGCTTCTTTCAGCGACAGAAAATATGCTCCAAGACTCAGAACGGCAATGAGAATATGGATCCCTTCCATGAATTTTCTGATATGGAATCTGTACATGGAGAAAGATAAAAGAGGAATAAAAAGCACCATGACGACAGGCATTATGATGTAGAGGAGAGGAAGGGATTCGGAGCCGTTTCGATTTAAAAAGAGGGCATCGGATGCGCTGATCCCGAGCGCAATGCCGGACTGCAGCAGAATTCCCTGTAATATAAAGAAAATAAGCGCAAATCCTTCTCCTTTTCTAATACCGGAAATTTTTTCAAAAAAGGAAAAAAACATGATTTTATTATTATCGACAACTGAAAATGGAAAAAACAATCCAAAAAATCACTAATTTTCTCCATTTGATCTGCCATGTTCAGAGAATCACGTTAAAACGGATTCTGAATCTGCTGGCAGTTTCCAGCGCCTTTTTCTCTCTGTCCTGCAGGCGCATTTTCTCCGCCTCCCTGTTCTACTTCCTCTGTAAATCTTGCTGTAAATTTAACGTACACTCTGGCTGTGGACTTCTGCAGCGGCGGAGTTACTGCAGCTTCGCCTTAACTTCCGGCGGGTATTCCCGATATTAAAACAATATGCTCCGTATTTTATGGCTTTTGATCCTGGCTGCCTGCATCCTCGGCATTGCATATAAATTCCTCGGCGCCGCAGCAGCGGGATGCATGGAAATTATTCGAAGAACCGGCCCGCATCTTGTCTGCTACAATCAGGAAGCCCATCTGTATTTTGGATTTCTTTTCTTCTGGGCTGCAGCTGAAGCTGTACTGGCCTATCTTTTCTTCCGTTCGTTTAAAAATCATCTGTCTTGAGATTTCCCTGGATTTTACAGCCATTTAAGCGAATTCTAAAACAAGAAAAATTCAAACTTTTTTTGATTTGACAGAATCTAAATTTAAAGTAAAAATCTACTTAAATATATAAAAACAAACATTCAAGAATCAAGGACTCTACTATGAATACCAGATCAAAAGATTTTCAATCCGGAACATTCCTCTTTCAGGAATGTTCCGGATTGCAGCGCTTCTTACATCCGCTTTTCTTTTATCATCCTGCGTATTTCTCAATCCAAGCCCCCTCGATACTTCCCAGGGAGAAATTTTAGGATGGGCAGCAATTGCTACAACTCCTGACAGGCCTGTTGTACCGGCTCCGATAGCGGTCCCTGTAGATCCGCAGGTGAGGTATAATAATACAGACATAAGTGGAATCCCCTATTCTTTTGCACTTTCAACAACCGTAAAAGCATGTACTGATACAGTTCCGGGAAGCTTATCGGTAGCAATAACAAGTAAATCAACACCAACACCATAC
>JAOUOA010000651.1 GCA_029880625.1 Spirochaetia bacterium | reverse complement strand
GAGATTCACTGTATTTCTGAGGTACAGGCATGCTGACGCGCGACTGAATCCGGAACAGATTATAGAGAAAGGAAACATCTCCGTCCAGATACCATCTTCCTCGAGATCTGCCGATTCCCAGATCCGGATTCAGATATCCGGCTGACTTTTGATTCCAGTAGGCAAATACCAGTTTGATGTATTTGTTTTTATCTTCATATTCAAGATAGACTGGCGCAAAGATTTTTCCTCTGCTGAATTCGGTTTTCCAGGAATAATACAGAGGAAGATAATGCGAAACAAAATCATCGCTGTCTTTGCTGAATCTTCCGTAATGCAGGAAAACCCAGCGGTGATCTTCTTCGGGACTCCATCGATGATAATGCAGGGGGCCGAAAGAAACTCCGCGTTTTATATTTTTCGCATTGGGTCTGAAAAAAAACGGAAAAACATGAAAATAGCTTTCTTTTTTATAAAAGACCGGGAAAAACCATGATTTTGTCAGTTTCCCTTCATCATTAAACCTGAAATCATAAATAAATAAAAATTTGTATGCCGATCCATGCTGACTGTGACTTCCTTTGTAAAAAAGAGGCAGAACCGGAAAAAATAGATCTTTCTGAGTTATGACATCAGACTGATCCGGGCTTTGAAATTCTTTTTTGCGGTAAATAAACAGCGGATTGATAATCCTTTTTTCATTGTCCACAATCCCTTTTTCATGATCATCCTGATCTTTCTTCCAGTAATACGAAATCGGATGAATATGAAATGAAGAAGTTTTCTTTTCTGTGTCATTTCGCTTCCAGACCGGGCCATAAAGGCGCATCGTTTTGCCCGGGGACGTTCTGGAAAAGTATCCCGGGGCAAGAGCCGTTTTTGTGCTGGCTTCTCTATCCTTCCAGGAAAACCAGAAAGGGAACAAATGGTAGTAGGAATTTCTTTTATAATAAGAAAGCGGAAGCCACAGTTTTTTTAATTTTTGGGAATCAGCGGCATAATGAAATAGAGGATACAGAAAAAGTATATTCTTTCTGTCATAAATTTTCTGGTATTGAAAGACCGGGGTATAGAGACCTTTTCGGCTGCTTCCGATTTTCCAGAAAACAACAAACGGAAAAAATGCGCTGAACCGATCTTCTTTTTTCCAGAAATTTGCTACAAGAGGAAAGAAATGAAAATAGTTTGCATTAAAGCTGTCTAATTTTCCTGAGAAGACAAAAGGCATGAGCCAGAGCCGCTTCAGTTCATTATTTCTCTTTTTCCAGTGAAGCAGCGTAAGCACATTTTTTATATCTTCATTGGCTGTTTTTTTTGAAAAATAGAGAAATGGAAGGGCAGGCAGCATTTGAAGGGAGAAAGGTTTTTCACATTCCTCTTCACATTTTTTTAATGTTTCAGAAATATAGAAAGGAGATATTATTTTCCGCTTGGATTCTTTTAACTTCCCGTTCTCTGCATCTGAACGGGATTCATAAGTTCCCAGAAGAGAAAGAAATTCACGTTTTTTAATTTCGCGCTGATCTGTTGACAGGCTGCCGTATGAACGATGCCAGTAGACAGGAAACAATGCGCTGTATTTACGGCCGTACCGGTTCCCCTGCGAATCCAGGCTTTTCCGCGAACCTGAATAAAATAAATAAAAAAGAGAATAATATCGCGCACTTAAAGATCCGCTTTCACTTGACTTTCGATGATCCCTTCTCAAAAATCCTGCCGGGGTTATCACTGTAGATCGATCACCGGAACGCCGGTAATACCAGAAAGGGAACAGCCAGTTTTTTTTTCTGTTATCAACCTTGCTTTTCAGAGTATAAAAAAGAGGCGCAGGGGGAAACAAAAACCGATGCGATTTAAATTTAGGATAATCCGTATACTTATAAAACAGTGAAATATTAACGGAAAATCGGTTTTCCCATTTTTCAACCTGAAACAGAGGATTTTTTACGGGAAATTTTTCATCCCTTTCGCTTCCGTAGAGACGTTTAACGGCATGTTCATCCAGATCACTCCAGTCTTTTCTGTAATCTTTATCCAGTTTTGTTTCAGAATGAACAGGAAGACTTATGAAACAGGC
>JAOUOA010000649.1 GCA_029880625.1 Spirochaetia bacterium | reverse complement strand
AGCCAATGCAGGACTCCATTAAAATTCTCGATGCTTCTCCTGTTCCTTTTGCATTAAATGACCTGGATCAGAATATCACCTATCTCAATCCGGCATTTACAGAGGTATTCGGATATGATCTCAAGGATATACCTCACCTTGATTCCTGGTGGCCTCTGGCTTATCCAGATCCAGGTTACAGACAATGGGTAAAAACACACTGGGCAGAAAAACTGAATTTATCAATAAAAAATAAAACACCATTTCAGCCCATGGAGCTGAATATAACCTGTAAAAATGGTGGAACAAAATTAATCCTCGCCCATGTATCCCTCCTCGAAGGCATCTTTGCAAAAAACCATCTCGTAATCCTTTACGATATAACTGCAGAAAGAGAATCAAAGCTAAACGAAGAACGCCTGCGTCAGATTAAAACTTCTCTTGATATTGCACGCATCGGTATTCATTTTGTTTCTCCGAAAGGTGAATTCATCTACGTAAACCAGGCTGCGGCAGGCCTTCTGGGTTATACAAAAGAAGAAATGCAGAAACTCTCTGTGCCGGATATTGATCCAAATTTTCCAGCAGAAAATCTGGAAGCAGTTTTAGATTCACTCATGGCAAAACCCGGCAAAATAGAGACGTTTCAGAAAGCAAAGGACGGGACTCTGATACCTGTTGAAGTTCTCTATCATTTCATCAAAGAAGAAAAAGGTCCGGGCTATTTCATTTCATTTATAAACGACCTGAGGGAAAGGAAAAATAACGAAAGAGAAAAAAGCCGCCTGCAGTCTCAGCTGTATCAGGTTCAAAAAATGGAGAGTATCGGTCTTATGACTGGAGGAATCGCACATGACTTCAACAACATTCTTTCAATTATTCTGGGATACGGAGAACTGATTGAAGAAATCACCATAGAAGAAAAAGATAATTCAAATCGCATCCATTCATATGCAAAAGAAATTGTTACAGCCAGCAAAAGAGCCCGCGAATTAATCCGTCAGATGCTTACATTCAGCAGACTTTCTCCCGATTTAAAAAATAACAGTACAATACTTTCACTTCAAGGCCAAATTGAAGAATCACTGGCATTTCTCCGTCCCACAATCCAGCCGGATATTCAAATTCAGCATATAGAAAAGAATCCCGTCATATCCATCCTTGCAGATCCCGTGAACCTTCAGCAGATCATTATGAATCTAATCATCAATGGAGTCCAGAGCATCCAAAAATCCGGAGAAATTCTTGTCAGCGCATACAGCACTTTCCAATCAGGAAACTGCATTTCCTGCAGACATCACTTTGAGGGAAACTTTGCAGTTCTTGAGATCAGGGATAACGGCGAAGGAATTTCGAAAAGAGATCAGTATAAAATTTTTGATCCGTTCTATACAACAAGAAGCACTGGCGAAGGAAGCGGCATGGGATTGTCGGTTGTACATGGGATTGTCCATTCCCTGAACGGTCATATTACTCTTGAAAGCGATTCTGGTAAAGGTTGTCTTTTTCGAATTTATTTTCCACAGGCAGGTGAAGTAAAGCATAACAGAGCAAAGCCTGATTCAACTGCTGGAAGTAAAAAGATTTTAACAGGCTTGCGAATTCTCATCGTAGACGACAACCCATCGATCGCATCCTATCTGGAAAATATTCTGAGCGCACAGGGAGCTTTGACAGACTCTTTTACCCATCCCCTGGAAGCATTAGATTTTGCGCAAAACGAAATTAACAGCATAGATCTTGTGATTACAGATGAAACCATGCCGGATATTTCCGGCATCAATCTTGCCGGACAGCTTCTTAAGTTAAAGCCCTCACTTCCGGTTATCCTCTGCACAGGCTACAGTAAATATGTGAATGAAGAGACTGCATCGCATTACGGCATATCAGAATTTCTTATGAAACCGATAGCAAAAAATGAGCTGATGAATTCAATCCAAAAGCTGATCCCGTCTTATTCGTCCTGATATAAAGCCTTCAACATCAAAACGCTGAAAATTAAGATTTACTGAAAAGGACGCAGATCCTTTTCATCTTTAATTACAATGTCATGAAATACATCGGAAAGAGTCAGTCCTTCTC
>JAOUOA010000648.1 GCA_029880625.1 Spirochaetia bacterium | reverse complement strand
ATTTGAAATTCCCATTGAAGAGAGAAATGAAGATGAAGTCCTGTATATCCAGGGATTGGATGAAAAAAATGAAATTCAAAAACTGCGCATCCCTCCCAAAACAACCCATGCTAAAAATCCGGCATTTGATGTAACACCTGCAAGACTGATAACCGGAATTATAACGGAAGAGGGCGTGGTGGAACCGGACGAATCAATCATCAAAGAAAAATTTCAGAAATACTTTACAAGCTGAAATAGGAAAATTTATAGAGGAGTATTTTATGAATACCGGCTCTGAATCTGAAAAGGAAGGCGTGATTAAATTTCAGTATGAATGGGTAAAAGCAGAACCTCCTTCCAGAGTTTCCGTAGCTGAACTGGAACTCCTTAGAAACACACTTTATAGAATGAAATTCATCGGCGTAGACGAAACTGGCCTCGGTTTCGGCAATGTTAGCAGACGGAATTTAAAAAAAGAAAACAAAAACGAATTTATCATTACAGGTTCTCAAACAGGAGGGCTTCCTGCACTTTTTGCAAAAGATTACTGCAGAATTGTCGATTATGATTATGATAGATTCTGGGTAAAATCGGAAGGACAGATTAAACCCAGCAGCGAATCCCTTACCCATGCAGCACTGTATGATACAGATCCGGAAATTGCATGGATCATCCATATCCACAATCTGAAGCTCTGGGATTTTATGATTCAAAACCAGTATCCGGAAACAGGCAATATATCCTACGGAACCCGGGAACTTGCTCTGGAAGTGAAAAAACTGCACCAATCGGGCGGATTTCAAAAAGGGAATTTCCTCGCAATGACAGGACATACATCCGGTATCATTACATTTGGAAAAACCTCAAAAGAAGCTTTGAGTTATGTTTATGCACTGATGAAAGATTGCGGTATGCTGTAAGGAAAGCTCCTTTTTGCATCATTCAAAAGAAATTGACAGATTTCTTTTGTCATATATATGATATCTTATGTATAAATATACTGCATTCTCATTTTTTGCATTTTTTATTTTCTGCGGATGCATTTCCGCTCAGGAAAAAGAAACCTCTGACGGGCTGAAGCGCATTGCGCAGGAGCTGTCGCAGAAATCTTCAAAACTGAAACAAAAGACAATTGCGGTAATGCCGTTTGAAACATTGAACAGCCCTTCCGGACTGGGAAATGAAATTCCGGAAAAACTCACGCATGAACTGGTGGATGTCGGCAAATTTTCCGTGATTGAACGAAGCAAAATCAATAAAATTCTGAAAGAACAATCTCTATCTTCAACAGGCGTTATCGATGCAGATACAGCGTCAAAAATCGGTAAACTACTTTCAGTGGAAGCTCTTGTTGTTGGAACCATCTCTAATAACGGCAATTACATTACGGCAAGAATCGTTCTGACAGAAAGCGGCGTCATTATCGCTTCCTCACAATATGAAAACACGAAAGGAGATTCTTCCTCAAAAAAAAGCTCTGAAAAATACTCCGATAAAAAGTCATCATCGAAAAAAAGCGATTCAGCATACCCAACTTCAGATGAAAAAACATTCACCATGGGAGAAGAGGATGAACCTGAAGGAAAAATAATCGATCTGAAACATTTTCGAAGCTCCAATTCTCTGTATTTTATCGGTCTGGTGAAAAATACAGGAAAGGTGCTCATCGGCGAACCTCATTTTGATATTATATTGAAGGATGCGAAAGGAGAACAATTTGATGTTATTAGCTGCCACGGACAGCGCCTCATTTACCCGGGAGAAGATGTTCCTTTCACCTGTTTTATAAGCGACTACAAACCCTTTCATTCTTATGAAGTTGTGTATGAAGCCAGACTGCCCTTTTATGTATCTCATACGATTGAACTGCAGACATCCAATGTACGCTTTAAAAGGCAGAATATGGGGCTGACTACCTATGTGATTACAGGAACGATCGAAAACACCTCTGATATTCCTGTAACCTATCCATCCGTAATTGCAAAATTTTATGATGCGAATAACAAATTTATAGGAAGCCAGGAAGGTTTTGCAACTCTGAAGAAGCTTCAACCGGGTCAAAAATCTCCATTTGAAATTAACGCAAT
>JAOUOA010000647.1 GCA_029880625.1 Spirochaetia bacterium | reverse complement strand
TGAGATATTCTTTCTGAATCAGCTTTCTTTCATCCTCACCGAGTTTCACACGTCTTTCCGGGAGATTCTCGACAAAAAATCTGTATGCTTTTTCTGTTGGAATACGGCCGGAACTTCGATGGGGGGAAAAAAGATAATTTTTTTGTTCAAGATCGGAGAATATAGATCGGATCGTTGCAGAACTGCAGTTCAGAGATTTTTTTTCTGCAAGAGACAGACTGCTAACCGGCTGATCTGTATAGATATATTCTGAAACCAGACATTTCAGGAGCTCCTGCTCCCTTAAATCAATATCATTGTAATCCTGTACCATTTCCATTTCTTCAGCAATCACCTCGCCAGACTGCCAACAACATTAGCAAACAATGAGCCTGTTTGCTAATGCGACTACAATAATGAAATTTACGGATTTGTCAAGTGGAATTTATTAGTTCTCAGTATAAAATATTAGCAAGGTCAGTGTTGACTAAATCTGAAAAATTATAACAATGTTAGGTTGTTATGGTTTTACCTGTTTCAACTTGAGACCCTCATATTCCTGAATTTTCATATTAAATTCTTGCATCCGGCCCATTTCCATTAAAATAACAGCCTGATTGAAAACCGCTTGAAACAGAGAAGGATCGTATTTTATGCTTAAAGAAAACTCATGCAATGCCTGATCTGGCTGTCCTGAAAACCATAATGATAAACCTCTATAAAAATAAAGCAGCGCCAGCTGATCGGTAAAACCTGCTTTTAGATTTGCTTGATTCAGATGAATGACCTTTAATAAAAGCTCCGAAGCTTTTCTGCAATCAACAATATACTCCTCTTCAGAAATTGGATTTTCCTGATACATTAATGCAATTGCATAATGGATTAAAATACGGTCATGATAGGGTCTTAAATTTAAAATTTTTTTCAAATCCGGTATTGTCGATTTGTACACACCCCGGGAATGTTTTTCACTTACATCAGCAAGAACGGATTGAATCCTGTCTGTTTGAGAATATAAAGAATTCAATGAAATTAAATTTACGGCCAAAAGAACGATGGATCGCATTTTAGACTTCATTGATTCGACACTCTCAGTGCATTCTCTTCTGAGGTCCGGTAAACATATAGTTCAGTACATTAATACCGTTATCCGGATAGATGATATTTCGATAGGTAACACTGATGCCGCACTTACTGCAGAATTGGTTCACATGATCCATAACCTGATCGGTACGCAATTTCTTGCTTAAAATTATCCAACGGTCAGGTCCGTTCCGAACCAGCTTATCGCCCGATGACATAAGGGAAAACAAATGGTCATTCCATTTTCTATCAAAATCTGCATAGGAAACCTCATGGGAAAATTCATTGAGGGTTAAATATATGATATTTACCGATTCAGTTGCTTTAGCACTCATTCTGTAAAGACAGAATGCGATCTGATCGTAAAGATTAAATTCAGAAAACGGTTTTCTTGGAAATTGTTCCATACGATAGCGCTCAAACAAAGGTACAAAATCTGAAATCACATTTTCAACTTTCGAATAAATATGCTCAATATCAATGGAATCAAAATTTCTGTAAAAAAAGATGATCCACCCGGAAAAATTAAATTTATATAAATTTATGCAGAAAGCTCCATTATGTTTCGATAAAAAATCACTGCTGAATCTTTTTTTAAAATTAAAATCTTCTTTGATAACACCTTTAAATTTTAATATTTCATAATCTTCGTTATTATTCAAATAAATATCACGATTGCTGAAATACAGGTTTTTCTGTGTAATGGGGTCCAGTCCTCTCCCCGTTAAGATTCTGTAGACATTATACATCTGGTCTTCAGCCATAACGACAAAACTCGATGTATTGCTTTCTTTCTGAAAATAATGCAATATTTCTGTAAAATCAATTTCCTTTGAATCCTGTTTTCTGAAATTTTCAAGCAATGCAATCATTAATTTTTCAGGAAGAGGAATGTCAGAAAAAGTCATTTGATTGTTCAGATCGACAGTTATTATTTCTGTATCGAGATTTTCTGTATCGAGATTTTCTGTATCGAGATTTTCTGTATCGAGATTTTCTGTATCGAGATTT
>JAOUOA010000645.1 GCA_029880625.1 Spirochaetia bacterium | reverse complement strand
TCCGACGGCAGATCCTATATCATTGATCCGTCCGTATCGTACGGCCATCCGGAACAGGATCTGGCCATGCTGGATCTTTTCGGCGGACCTCTCGGAAGCGGCGAAAGGCAGAAAATCGGAAAAATTTTCGGAATGAAAGAAAATTATTCCGGACGGGTTTCTTACTGGCAGATCTATCCCCTTCTTGTTCATGTAAATATATTCGGAGCTTCCTATCTTGCCCAGCTGGAAAATGCCGTCCGCAGATATGAATGACGCTGAGCACTTACGCACTGTCGGAGAATTTGTCAGATATGCTTCTGCATGTTTTCGCAATGCAGGCATAGAGAATCCTTCTCTGGATGCATCTGTTCTCCTATCTGATCTGTTCGGCAAAGACCGTTCGTTTCTGATCCTGCATGAAAATCAGGAAGTGCCGGAAAATCTGCGAAAAGCACTCCTGGAGAGAATTCAGGAAAGAAAGCGCAGGCGTCCTGTCTCTCAGCTTACAGGCAAAAAAGAATTTTACGGAAGAACATTTTTTGTAAATGAGGATGTGCTTACTCCCAGGCCGGAAACGGAAGAACTGATGGATCTTCTTTTGAAAGAAAATCTTCCGGAAAAGTCTCTGATTCTGGATCTCTGTTCCGGGTCCGGATGCATCGGCATCACTCTTTTATGCGAAAATCCTCTCTGGGAATGCCATTTTTCGGATATTTCAGAACGAGCGATGGCTGTATTGCAGAAAAACGGAGAAAATCTGGTTTCGGATTTTTCTCTGAAGTCAAAATGCTTTACGGGCAATTTGTATGATCCGATATACGATAGTAAATACGATAGTAAATACGATAGTAAATACGATAGTAACGCCGAAGAGAAAAGCGTATCTGAGAAGTCATTCAGAAGAGCCGTTTCCCCTCTGTATCATGCCATTCTCTGTAATCCTCCTTATATTCATCCCGATGAAAAACCCGGTTTGATGCCGGAGCTTTCCTATGAGCCGGAAGGCGCTCTTTTCCACGATCATCTGCCGGATCTGTATTTCGAAATCCTTGACGGAGCGAAAGATCTTCTGCTTCCCGGAGGAATTTTACTCTGTGAGCTTTCTCCCCGCTGGGCGGAAGATGTCCTGAAGTATGGAAATCAAATCGGCATGCCTTCTGAAGTTGTCAGAGATCTTTCCGGTGCGGACAGGTTTGTCGTTTCTCGAAAGCTGCAGTAAATCTGAAGGACGAAAAAAAAGTTTTAGGCTCATCCTGTCCTTTGCATTAAAATGATTCCTGAAGAGCTTTTTTCAGAATTTTTACGGCGTGTCTGCTCCTGCCCTCATCGAATGCAGCAAAGCCGAAGATGAGAGCTTCCCGTTCCGGTCTGCCTGTAAAATAATCAGAAAGAAGAAATATTTCAATTTTATGTTTTTTAAAAGAAGCTTTGAGATTTTCCCGGGAAACTTCATTCTTAAAATACGCATGCATGTGCAGACCGGAGCTGCAGAGCTGGAGATCGAGGATGTCTCCCAGTTCCCGGGCAATTTCTTTTTCCATGAAATCTTTTCTCTCTTTATAAATGCGGTGCATCTTTCTTATATGCTTGTGGAACTTTCCGCTTCGCATGAAGTCTGCTATGATGGATCTGGTTAAAGAAGAGGGCGGCTGATTTACTGTTGAGCGCAATTTCTGAAATTCCGACAGAAACTTCTCCGGAAGAATGCAGTATCCCAGCCGGATGCCTGAATAGAGGACTTTGGAAAATGTTCCTGTATATATCACACGCTCATCTGTATCATATCCCTGAAGGGAGCTTATCGGTTCGCCATTATATCTGTAATCGCTGTCAAAATCATCTTCGAGGATAATTAGATTCTGTTTTTTTGCTTTTGACAGAAGATCCAGTCTCCTGTCAATACTCATTGTGTATCCCAGAGGAAACTGTCTGGAAGGCGTTGCATAAACAATTCCGTTTTTTATTGCTGGTATCATATCTGTGCGCATCCCTTTTTCATCTACTGGAATAAAGTTTATGTTCGCTTTGAAATATTGAAAAATGTCTTTTACTCCGTAGTAATTTGGATTTTCCATGAAAATATTTCGAATGT
>JAOUOA010000646.1 GCA_029880625.1 Spirochaetia bacterium | reverse complement strand
AGTCTTGTTAAACCTTTTTGGCTATTTGCTTTTGCAGAAATGGTCAAAATTACAGCCCATTGCCAAAAAAACCGTTCTGGTGATCCAGCCGGATGCGCCGCTCGAATTCAGGGACGGGCGAAGTTTCCGGGAATCCATGCATGATCTAATGACTCGAATTGAACGCCTGGTTGACCAGGGTGCCAAGGCTAAAAAACCGGATTTGATTGTTATTCCCGAATCCGGGGTTCCGTTTTTTTCTGCGCACTATTCCCAGGCAACCACAAGTTATAACCCAAGTTACTGGAAAGACTTTGAAGCCATGATAAAGCTGTTTGCCTTGAAATACAGGGCCAATGTATTTTTTAACGAAATAGATGCCGGTTTCCAGAATGACATCCAGAATGAGGAAAACCAGGTCTTTTATAACAATTCCGCTTTATACGATCCCAATGGAGAAAGAAGGGATTTTTATCGAAAATCATTTCTCCTGGTTTTTGGCGAATATATGCCTTTTGAATTTATGTATATGCTAAGTCCGCAAACAGCCAAATTTGAGCCGGGAAAAATCCAGAATCTGATACCCTTTTACGCTGTTGAAAACAAGGAAATAGGGAAAGCAGCACTTTCCTGGAATGATACTGCCAAAATGGACTTGTCCAACCTGCATGATTACTATGGCAAAGCAGCGATAAAAACCGCAGGCAGCTTTTTGCCCTTGATTTGCTATGAAGTGATTATCCCGGAATTTGTCCGGAAATTCCGCAACAACGGAAATCCAGGCTTTATTGTCAACATAACAAATGATAAATGGTATGGCAAATCTGTCGAAACCTACCAGCATTTTGATCTGGCTAGAATTCGCGCCATAGAACACAGAAGATGGATGGTGCGTTCCACCAATTCGGGAACAAGCGCCATTGTGGATCATCTGGGACAAGTTGTGAACAACAAAATGACCGGTCTGGAAACAGCCGAGTATATTATATCCGATATTTCAGTTATAGATAGCGAAGAAACATTTTATGTCAAACACGGCAATCTGATTCCCTGGCTATTGATTTTGCTTGTAGCCTTTGGAGCATATTTCACAAAAAAACAGGAAAATTAAGCCGTATCCGTCAACCAGGTTCATTAGCCAAATAAAAGGTTCTGAAAGGTTTGTATACCCTTCCGCTTCCGTTGTTTGCACTGGAAAAAAGATGAAAACTTTCTAGCCGAAATGAAATTGGAAAATAACTGCTGGATTGTGTCAGGATTTTGGAAAAATACCCGATGCCATCTTTTTTTGTTTTGAGCAGGGTTATATGCGGATTGAATTCGTGATAGTCCTGTTTAAAACCGTGTTTCAGGGCTATGTTCAGACACAATTTTTGTAAATACTCCAGTTCAGGACTGGCCTTGGTTCCTGCCCACAGAATGTGTCTTGCATGGGAAAATGTTCCGCTATGGGTAATTTCCAGTTCAAATGGAAGACAGGATATGGTTTCCAGGTCTTTCACTAGAGGTTCAAACTGATTTTCATCAATTTTTCCAAAATAACACAACGTCAAATGCAGATTGGATTTTTTTTCCCAATCCAGATCTGGAGCTAACTGGAAAATTTCTGAAAGCTGGTCTTTTACTGATTCAGGAAGAGCAATTCCAAGGAAATAATTCATGATTTATGATCCAGAATGGATGTTGAATGAAAATAGCTGAAAAACTCCAGATCTTTTTGTCAATTTTTTTATAGACAAAAATTATTTATCCAATAGATTTATACTATGTTTCGTTCTATTTTCTTGCTGGTTTCAATATTTTTATATTTTAATTGTAATGATGAAAAACCTTCCTCGAAAGAGGACATAATGGCGATCCTTTCTGCAGGAACCACAACTGGAACCACAACTGGAACCACAACCGGAACAGCAACGGGAACCACAACCGGAACAGCAACCGGAACAGCAACGGGAACCACAACCGGAACAGCAACTGGAACGGCAACTGGAACCACAACTGGAACCACAACTGGAACGGCAACTGGAACGGCAACTGGAACGGCAACTGGAACGGCAACTGGAACGGCAACTGGAACGGCAACTGGAACGGCAAC
>JAOUOA010000644.1 GCA_029880625.1 Spirochaetia bacterium | reverse complement strand
AATTCAATATTTTTATGGAGATGAGGATCATTCCAGTGCATCTCCATAAAAATAAACCTTCATTTAAAGTATTTTTTAAGAATTGTCCGGTATGGCTTTTTTTATTTTTTATTAATGTTTTGGGATCGCCCTGTGCAACAATTTCGCCGCCCCCATCTCCGCCTTCAGGACCAAGGTCAATAATATGATCTGCAGTTTTAATTACGTCCAGGTTATGCTCAATCACAACCATTGTATTTCCCCTGTTCACCAGTTCATGCAGAACGGTTAAAAGTCTTGAAATATCTTCAAAGTGCAGACCTGTCGTCGGTTCATCCAGAATATAAAGAGTCCTGCCCGTGCTTCGCTTGGAAAGTTCAGTCGCAAGTTTGACTCTCTGCGCTTCGCCTCCGGACAGCTGGGTTGCCGGCTGTCCCAGACGGATATAGCCAAGGCCCACTTCATCAAGGGTCTCCAGTTTTCTCTTAACAGCAGGTATGTTTTCAAAAAAAGAAAGCGCATCCTCCACAGTCATATTCAATATATCGTAAATATTTTTCCCTTTGTATTTAACCTCAAGCGTTTCTCTGTTAAATCGCTTCCCTTTACAGACATCACAGGTAACAAATACATCGGGAAGAAAGTGCATTTCAATTTTATTAATTCCTGCGCCTTCGCAGTGTTCGCATCTTCCGCCTGCGACATTAAAGCTGAACCGGCCGGCTCTGTAGCCGCGCAGTTTTGCCTCCGGCAGTCCGGAAAAAAGCTCTCTTACAGGAGTAAACAATCCTGTATAGGTGGCAGGATTGGAACGAGGCGTTCGCCCAATCGGTTCCTGATCAATATCGATCACACGATCAATTTCATGAATGCCGGTGATTTTTTCATGACGACCGGGATGGCGCCTCGATTTCATAATCCGGGAGGCAATCCCCTTATACAGAATTTCATTTACCAGGGTGGATTTTCCTGAACCGGAAACGCCTGTCACAGCAATAAATTTTCCCAGAGGGAATACAACATCGATGGATTTTAAATTATTCTGAGAAGCTTTTTTTACAATCAGAGATTTTCCGTGCCCTTCCCTCAGAATTTTCGGAAGCGGGATTTTCTTTTTTGAAGAAAGATATTGTCCGGTTATGCTTTTAGGATTTTTTTCAATTTCGCCAGGAGTTCCAGCTGCAACAACATGACCGCCATGAACTCCCGCACCGGGGCCTATATCAAGAACATAATCAGCAGAACGAATCGTATCTTCATCATGTTCTACTACAATAATTGTATTCCCCATGTTTCTGAGATTCTGCAGTGTCCGGATCAGTCTGTCATTGTCTCTCTGGTGAAGACCGATGCTGGGTTCATCCAGAATATAGAGCACTCCCATCAAAGAACTGCCGATCTGAGTTGCAAGACGAATTCGCTGCGCTTCGCCTCCTGAAAGCGTTCCAGCTGAACGGGAAAGCGTAAGATACCCTACGCCCACATCATTGAGAAATTTAAGGCGCTCTTTGATTTCTTTCAGGACTCTTCCCACAATCATTTCATCCCGTCCTGAAACTTTTAGCTCCTGAAAATATTTCATCTGTTCCGCTATATTTTTATCTGTCAGCTGATGTATGGAATGTCCCTGAAACTTTACAGCCAGAGATTCGGGCCGGAGTCTATGACCTTTACAGTCCGGACAGGGCTTTTCTGACATGTAGCGCTCCATCCAGATTCTCATATCATCTGATTTCGTCTCAAGATATCTTCGCTTAAGATTAGGGATCACGCCTTCAAAATGATATTTTCTGCCCTTAAGATCCTGTTCCATTCCGCGAAGAATTAAATTTTTTACTTTTCCGGGAAGCCTTGCAAAAGGAAGATGTGGATCAAAATCCAGTCTGCGGGCAAGTTCATGAACTGTTTCAAGATACCAGTAGGATTTGCTCTGTCCCCAGGCGGCGATGGCTCCATCAAGAAGACTGAGGTCAGGATCCGGGACCAGAAGGTCTTCATCAAATTCAAGAAGAACGCCCAGTCCATCGCAGCGGCTGCAGGCCCCGTGGGGAGAGTTAAAAGAAAAACTCCGGGGGGTGATTTCAGGAAGAGAAAGATTGC
>JAOUOA010000089.1 GCA_029880625.1 Spirochaetia bacterium | reverse complement strand
CTGAATCCATTATATCCGGATGTTATTATTTTAAAGAAAAACATGAGACTGATTCACCCTCTGTTTTATTAAAGAAAATTATGGAAGAAATTACACTGAAATATAAAAATGAAATTACAATCAAGCGTGATCCTCACGGGATTCCTCTGATTTATGCATCTTCGTATGAAGATGCACTTTTTGGACAGGGTTATACCGAGGCGAATGACAGAGGAATGCAGATGATCTTCATGCGGATTATTGCACAGGGACGAATCAGTGAAATTTTAAATTCCAGCATGGATATGCTTGAAGCAGACATTTTTCTTCGCCGAATGGACTGGTACGGCGATGCAAGAGATGTTGCAGATTCAATTGGAGATGAAACCAGAGAGCTTGTGAATGCCTGGGTTGCAGGAGTGAACGACCGCTTTCACAAGGGGCTTCCTTTTGAAATCCGTCTTGCTGGCTATCGTTATGAAGAATGGAAAATTGAAGATATCATCGCTTTTTCACGAATGATTTCATATCTGGGACTTCAGCAGACTCAGGGGCAGATGCAGAGTTTTATTGTGGAAATGGTCCAGAATGGAATTGAAAAAGAATTTTTAAATGAAATGTTTCCCGGTATGCTCGGCTCTCTGGATTTTTCACTGGTAAGGAAAGTAAAACTGTCTGAAAGAAATATTCCTCAGGAAATCCTCTGGAACTCATCGCTTCCCGTATTTACCGCAAGCAATGTCTGGGCTATTTCTCCCCGTAAAACAGAATCCGGAAAAGCAATCCTTGCAAATGATCTGCATCTGGATGCAAACAGACTTCCGAATATGATGCAGGAAATGTCTTTAAATGTCCTGGACCGCTATATGACAGGCTTTACCATGCCGGGGGCTCCGGGAATCCTTGCCGGACGAAACAATAACGTATCATGGGGAGTTGCCTATTCCTTTATGGATTCGATAGATTCATGGGTGGAAGACTGCAAAGAAGGGAAATGCAGACGGGTTAGAAAAAATAAAACAGAGTGGATACGGTTTTCGGAAAGGCGTGAACTGTTCAAGCGAAAAGGAAAGGTTTCAAAATCAGTTGTCTATTATGAAAACGAACACGGTGTCCTTGACGGAAATCCTCTCATCCCTGGATTTTATCTTGCCACGCGATGGGCCGGCAGCCGGGGAACAGGAGCAAAATCTATAGAATCTGTCTTGAGTATGTTTTATGCGAAAGATGTTTTTGAGGGCAGGGATCTTCTTGGTAAAATGGAGCCTTCGTTTACATGGGTTCTTGCAGATCATGAAGGAAATATCGGCCTTCAGATGTCGGGCGTCATGCCGGATCGTCCAAATGGAATTTCCGGATTGTATCCTGTTCCCGGATGGGATCCGGCCAATGAATGGAAAGGCTTTGTCAGTCCGGACAAACTTCCTTCTGTTTTAAATCCGAAAAACGGCTACATTGCTGCAGCGAATAATGATTTGAATCATTATGGAAAGGCCAAACCCATCAACCTGTGCATAGGCGAACATCGTGCGCAGAGGCTGGAGGATCTCCTTTCAGGGAATGATTCCTGCAATCTCAGGCAGATGTCCGAAATTCAGTTTGATGATTATTCCTATCATGCAAAGGAGTTTATGTCTGTGCTTCGCCCTGTTCTTCCTGATTCATCAGAAAGTGAAATATTGAAATCCTGGGACTGCCGCTACAGAGACCATTCTGAAGGCGCAAAAATGTTTGAGCTTTTTTACCGTTATCTTCTGGAAGAAGTCTTTGGGAACGTCTTTGGCAAGAAAACGTTTGATTATCTCATGAACGAGACACGAATTCACATTGTCGGGTACTCTTACTTTGACAGAATTCTTCTTTCACCATATTCATTGTGGTTCGGCGAAAGAACCCGGGAAGAAATATATCTTGCCGCAGTTCTCAGAGCATTTCATGACCGCCCGGGAAAGGAAGAAAGGGAAAGGACGCGGCTTCCCTTGAAAAATATTCTTCTGGGAAAGAATCCTTTTTTCTTTTTTGCAAATAAAAAGAGTCTGAGGCTTAAAGGCGGCAGATCAACCCTTCTTCAGCTTCAATCGTACAGATCCGAAAAAAGGGATTTGAAACTGGCCCCGGTTGTCCGGTACCTCTGTGATTTTTCAGAGAAAGGTATTTTTTCGAATATGATCGGGGGACCTTTGGACAGGCCATTTTCTCCCTATTATAATTCTGATACTAAAAACTGGCTTAATGCCAGATACCGCCATCATCAGCCGTAAAGGCAGACCTTTGCATGGATTTTTCCAGAAAAAACAGTACATTTCCGAATCGCAGAAATCTCGATGGAAGGAAAACGTTCAGGAGTTTTTTTATCCGTTTTAGAAAATATATTTTCTTTGCATTTGCTGTTTTAATATTGTTTTTATCGATTCAGTATATCTGGAAAGAGAAAAGATTCCGCTACATTGTCATTCACCATACAGCTTCAGATATAGGGAATCTGGCTTATTACAGGCGGCTCCATATGAAGGAAAGAGGATGGCCTGATATAGCCTATCATTTTCTTGTAAATAATGGATCCTATAATACTGCAATGGGCCAAATTGAGCAGAGCAATCTATGGGATAATAAAAGTATTAATTATTCAACAAAGGTCAGTTATGTAAATTATTTCGGCATAGCAGTAGCGATCGTGGGAAATTTTGAGAGGCATTCAGTCCCCGCTCTTCAATGGGAATCCATTGTTAATTTGACAACTATGCTTTCGCAGGAATACGGGATCCCCCCGGAAAGAATTATCGCACACAGAGAACTCTGGGAGACGGCATGTCCCGGTAAAAATTTTGATATTGTAAAACTCAGATCGGAGGTTCGGAAAAATCTGGAGTCAGTCAGTCAGTAAAGCTGAATAAATTCTTTTTTTGAAGCCTCAAGAGTTCTCAGAATATGTCCTGAACCGCTGTTGAATCTTTTTTTAGTTTTATCATTGTTTATCCGGTCAGGATCTTCTTCAAAACCTGTTCTGTACCAGTGGTGTAAAAGCTTCATTTTTTCTGTTTCTTTTTTATTTCTCAGAAGGAATTTTATATCCGAGGAAAAATTTCTAGCAATAAGTATATCGCCGTGAAGAGCCGCAGTATTGAAATCTTTCGCGGATACGGGTATGAGACGGACTGCATTGAGAGCTTCGTTCAGCCTTCCCAGCCCGAAATACGAGCGGGCCAGATAATAATTGACGGCTGTTTGATTGTACCCGTGTTGTTTTGCAAGCTCCAGATAAACAGTTGCTCGGGTATGATCATTTCCCATGCTGTAAATATAACCTGTTGTAAAAAGAGCGACTTTGTTATTGGGATCCTCCGAAAGGATTTTTGAATAAAAATCAACGGCTCTGGCAAATTCGGCTTTTTCAAGATGAAATTGTGCAAGCCAGAATGCATATTGTATTTTATTTTCTGATGTCATATAAAGAGAATGAATTAAATAGTAAGATTCTGTTTCTTTTTTTTCTGAAAAAAGCTGCTTTGCAAAAACAAACGCCTCATGCTCATTGAGAGCTTTATGAGAAAGCATCAGGGAATAGGTTTCAATGAGTTTTTCATGATTTCCTGCGATGGAAAAAACTTTTCCCAGGTTCAAATAGGGAACCCTGTCATTTAAAGAACTGTTCCTTGTCAATTTATATAATATATATGTTCCTTTGTCGATTTTTCCTTTCCGGATCAGATAGACCGCAAGATCATTTTTCTTTTTATAGCCGGAATCGGGGGAGCCCTGCAGTAAATCTTTTACTTCTTTTCTTGAATATTTTTCCTTTTTTTGATAAAGGATGTAGCTTTTTTCTGATGAGATTTTTTCTCCGTTGATAATTTGAGCTCTGCAGGAAAGAAAAAGAATAAGAGGCAGAAAAATGATTATGAGTTTGCTATAATCCATATTTTAATCCAAATCTTCAAACGCGAAAAGATACTCAAGGATTTTCTTAATTTAATTTATAACAGACTTAATAAAAGACAGAAATCTTTTCCGGGAGTCTTTCTGAAAAAAAGGATGCATAAATTAAGAGAAAAAACTTTGATGACAAATACGACATAATCCGGCAAAGTGTTACATTCAATTGCCTGAAGGAATTTAGAAATTGGTGCAGGACTTACTTCCATTTGAAACAGGGATTCGGCAAAAGAGCATACAATCTTCTCTTGAAGATTTTCAGGAACTGAAAAGTCCTGAAGAATATGATATTGCTTTAGGGATTCTCGATGCAACCCGGATTAAAATTTCCCATATATTTGATAAACTTTCCAGTCTTTCCAATTCAAGAACCCGTCTGCTCCCGCATCAAATTGAAGCGACATACAGAGTTTCCAATGCTTTAAAGCCTCGTTTTATTCTGGCAGATGAGGTGGGACTCGGGAAAACGGTTGAAGCCGGGCTGATTATAAAAGAATTAATGCTGCGGAAAGGATTTTCGCGCGTTCTTGTAGCTGTTCCTGCAACCTTGATGGTCCAATGGCAGCAGGAAATGAAAAATAAATTCAATGAGGATTTTATTATTCTCTCCCGTAAAAATTTTCATCAAATTTCAGGCAACTGGACCCGTTATAAAAAAATCATTACATCCATTGACTTTATAAAAAATGATAAATATTCAGAGTCTGTTCTTAAATACCGATGGGATATTGCTGTTTTTGATGAAGCCCACCGGCTCAGACGGGATTATTCTAAAGTCACCCGGGCATATGCCTTTGCAGAAAAAATTGCCCAGAAAACATCGGCTGTATTGCTTCTTTCTGCTACTCCTTTCCGGGGAAAACTGGAAGAGCTTTTCTATTTAATCCGTCTGGTTGATCAGCATCTTCTCGGACCTCATTCCGCTTTTCTGGAAGAATTCGGCAAAGAAAATGCGTTCAAGCTGAAGGATAAAATCTCCCGTGTTCTGATTCGAAGAAGAAAGGTTGAAGTGGGCGGCTTTACCAAACGATTTGCCACAACCATTCGTTTTGAACTTTCGCCCGATGAACGAAATTTTTATGACGCCACCACCGAATATGTAAAACGGGAATATAATCTGGCCATGCAGGAAAAAAACCGGGCTGCAGGTTTTGTTATGATTGTATTTCAGAGGCTTCTGGATTCATCAACAAGAGCGCTTCTCAGAGCTCTTGAACGAAGACGCCAGAAGCTTGAAACCCAGCTCCATCAGACTTCTCAGTTTCTGGAAAATAATGATTTTGACTTTGATTTTGAGCAGCTGGATGATATGGAAATTCCGGAAGACGGATTTGAAAGCATTCTGGAAGAAAAGGCGAAAAGCTTGAAGGAAATTCGAAAAGAAATCCTCATTCTGAATCATCTCTGTCTTCTGGGACGGGGTATCCAGCAGGATAAAAAGCTTGTAAAATTGAAAGAGACGCTTTACAGACTCAGAAAAAAAGGCCATAAAAAATTCATTATTTTTACTCAGTTTCGCACAACGCAGGACTACATTGCTGAAAATCTGCAGGATTTTCTCGTAACTTTATTTCATGGCTCACTGAGTGTTCAGCAGAAAGAAGATGCCGTTCTGGAGTTCAAAGAAAAGACGGAGGTTTTTATCTGTACTGAAGCGGGGGGTGAAGGCAGAAACCTTCAGTTCGGGAATGTTCTGGTCAATTATGACCTCCCATGGTCTCCGCTTAAAATCGAGCAGAGAATTGGACGGATTCATCGATTCGGACAGGCGAATGATGTCTATATTTTTAATTTTTCTACACGCGATACTGTTGCAGAGCGCGTGCTGGAAGTTCTGGAAGATAAAATTCGGCTTTTTGAGGAATCTATCGGTCCTTCTGACGCTCTTTTGGGCGCCATTGAAGACGAAAATATTTTTCAAAACAAATTTATGCAGTTTATAACCGGCAAGAAGACAAAAAAGGAATTCAATCAGGAATTGAATGAAATGCTGAAACTTGCGGATACAGGCTATACACGCCTGAATGAGCTTGTATCGCCGCAGATGGTTGATTTCAATCTTGACGATTATTACCGGCACACAAAAAAGGACCGATCGCTTGACAATGACAATATTGAAAAAGTGACTCTGAGTTATTTAAAGCTTCAGGAAGATGAGCGTTTTTCGCTCAGAAAAATTATTGACCGTAACTTTCCCGGCAGATTTTCAGAATATCTTCTCACGGACAGATTCACAGACAGTGAAAAAACAGCCACATTCCGGTCTGAAGCGGCTCTTGAAAATGAGTCCTGCGAATTTTTAGCGGCGGGCCATCCGCTTGTGGAAAATGCCCTCCAGTATTTTTTAAGGCATGATATAAAAAAAAGCATCATTCGTCTGCCGTCGGAAGGCCGTTTTAAAAAAGGCTATTATTTTATTTTTCTCGTACAGTATATAAACGGCCTGGACCGTTCTGATCTTTTAAGCTGTCTGATTCCGGATGATCCGAATACAGAAGTTGAAATTCCGGATGAACTTTTAATTCCTCCGGGGTTTCGATGCGATGACCTTTTTGCGAACCGTAGCCCTTTTTTATTTCCGGATATGGACAGAAAAGAACTGATTCGGACCTGCGAGTATGCAGAATCAATGATTCAGAAAGAAGCGGAAAAGCGTTCGCAAGATCTTCAGGTAAGACTGCACAGCGTTTTTAAAAAAGAAGAATATAAAATTGAAATCAGCTATGGAAAAAAAATTCGCCAGCTGGATGAAAAAAGAGACAGGCATAAACTTCGTTATCGAATGAATCCCACAGTCGAAAACCGGGCTCTTTTAAGCCGGACGGAAAATGAATTCCGGAGGACATCGGATGAAATGCAGGCAGCTCTTGAAAAAATGAAACGGGAAAGCCGAATTTCAGTTATGCTGAATGTAATGCAGATTTACCGGTTTGATTGAGAAAATCAGTCACTGATTTTTATCTGCAGAAATCGGGTTTTGCAGGCGGCGGCAGATTGGGATCGCTGAATTCCGGATTTACTGTAAAACAGAAATCGGACAGTGCAAGAAGAAAGGACAGAAGATCTTCTTTCTCTGTCCGGGATAGGTTCAGCGGCGAAATGGCCGGGTCTTTAAGCGGGTTTTCCCTTCCATCGCCTTTAAATGGTCCAGTTTTGATATTTCTTCCTCCCGCATTAAAATGTTCCACAACTCCGTTCAGTGTCGGTATGCTTCCGTCATGCATATAGGGAGCTGTATAGGCAAGATTCCGAAGGGAAGGTATGCGAAAGCGGCCTCTGTCTGCAGGGTTTCCAGACTGCGAATAAAGACCCTGGGTCATTTTTAATGCGGCTCTGCCGTGGAGCCGGTAATCGGGATAGTCCCCTTTACCGCCAATGTTATAAAGACCGATATTTTTAAAAAGATCGTAAGTGTTCTTCATTGAAGCGGGTTCATTGAATAAAATCCCTGAATGACAGTTTGTACAGCCGGAATTTTGAAAAACCTTCTGACCTCTGAGAGCAGATGGGCTCATGTTCCCTGTATCATAATCGCTTTGAAATGAAATGAACGTCAGCTGAAATGCTTCAAGAGCTTTTGCAATTCTTGGAAACGTAATTTCCGGATCTCCGAATGCTTTTTTAAATAATGGATTGTATTTTTGATCTTCCCTCAAGCGGCGAATGACAATATCTTCCATTCGTCCAATTCCCAGTTCGACAATGCTTTCCGATCCGTCGGCAGAGAAAAGCGGATTGATTGCCTGATTCTGAAGCCGTCCGAGAAGTGGAGCGCTCCAGGTGAGAGCTTTCAGGTGTCCTGCATTGGCAAGGCCGGGGGTATTGCGGGGATGGATCATTCCTGTTGTTCCCTTTGCACGGCTTCGATTATCGGAAAATGCAAAACGCTGGATATGGCAGGTGGAACAGGAGCCGTTTTCATTTCTGGAAAGTTTTTTTTCATAAAAGAGCATTCTTCCAAGACTGACTTTTGCCTCATTGATGCAGTTATCGTCTGGGATGACCGGCGGAGGTAAAGTTTCAGGAATGGAAAAAGAGTATGCTTCGCATTTTTCTGCAGAAAATGATTCAGGAAGTCTGCAATCATTAAAAAAAACAGATAATAACACAGGAGGCGCAGCCAGGATCAAAAAAACAGCTTTTTGATTTATCATATCAGCGCCGGTTCTAAAGAATCAGGGAGGATCATTTGGAGTCCGAAATGCTGGTGCGCTTGAATCAATGGCTGTCTGGGTAAGGTCATCGTAGGTTCCAGCTCCACCTGGAGCCGTTCCGATTTTATTAAATTCAGCCTGCACTCCGTACGTCACACCCGGATCCGGGTAGCCAGCAGGAACGGATAGCGAAGACAGATTATCAGCAACAAAGCCGTTTCCGTTGAAAATGCCGAATTTAACAATGTCGGCCCCGCAGAGCGTTGAAGCTGTTGGAAAAGAACTAACTTTCAGACCTTCCAGAGCTGTGGTTTGAAAATCAGCATTGATTTTCTGCATGTAAGCCAGGGTATAATAATGTACTCCTGTGCCGCAGGCAGTGGTCTGAGATACAGTGCGTGCGGCA
>JAOUOA010000642.1 GCA_029880625.1 Spirochaetia bacterium | reverse complement strand
TGGGATGTGCTGGATTGAATACGAAATAGGTTGAAGAAGGCCTTTGATTTTTTGATGAAGCGGTTTTAGTCTTTCATTTTTAACCCTGTACTGGCCGTTTATTTGTTTTACAACAAGCTCTGAATCCATAAAAATCGAAAGAAAAAGCATTTTCCCGGAATGGTGTTTTGAAAAGCGTTCACAGGTCAGTTTTACTCCGTTAAGAAGGGCGTTGTATTCTGCTTCATTGTTTGTCATGGTTCCAAGGACCTCTCCGTGTTCTATTTCTGGAGTTCCTTCTTCATTGTAGACAACAAAACCCAGCGATGCAGGTCCGGGATTTCCCCTTGAGGCGCCGTCGCAGAACAGTTTCCATAGGATTTGAGACATAAATGTCATTTCTCCGGAATTGAAATGAATGACAAGTAAGATTGATCTTGCATGAAAAATTCGTTGAAAATAACTGCGCCAATCATAAGTTTAGTGCAGACATCGGAGGAATATGAATCATCTTAAACAATTGGAACTGCTTGCACCAGCCGGAAACTTTGAGAAACTTCAAATGGCGCTTCATTACGGCGCAGATGCCGTATATCTGGGAATGTCTGATTTCAGTCTTCGTGCCAGAGCTCAGAATTTTGATCTGGAAGAATTAAAGAGAAGTATTGATTTTGTTCATTCCCATGGCAAAAAAGCATATATTACAATTAATATTTTTACAAAAAACAGCGATGTAAAGCAGATCGAAGAGCATGTCCTTGAACTGAAGCGCATTGGACCTGATGCGATTATTCTATCCGACCCGGGAGTGTTTGACATTGTTGCAACGGAAGCTCCGGAAATTGATATTCATATCAGCACTCAGGCGAATGTGGGGAATTACTCTGCCGCCCGTTTCTGGGAAAGGATGGGGGCGAAAAGAATTATCCTTGCCAGGGAGCTTTCATTTAATGAAATTCGGGAAATCCGCGATAAAGTATCGCTTGATCTTGAATGTTTTATTCATGGATCTTTATGCATGGCTTATTCCGGCAGGTGCTATATTTCCAGTTTTATCAGCAACCGTTCCGGCAATGAAGGCGAATGCGCAAATTCCTGCCGCTACAACTATACTTTGATGGGAGAAGCAAAGGTTCTTGCAGGTTCTGAAAAACTTCCTGTCAGCAACGATGAAGGTGAATTTGATTATTTTGTAAAAGAAGATAACCGCCCGGATGATTATTTTCCGATTTATGAAGACGACAGGGGCACCTATTTAATGAGTTCTCATGATCTGTGTATGGTAGAATACATCCAGGAACTGGCCGATACCGGCATCAACAGTCTCAAAATTGAAGGAAGAATGAAAGGCGTGAATTATGTGGGAGGCGTTGTAAAGGTTTACCGCGAAGCTCTTGACTGCTTTCTGGATGGCCGATCTGCAGACGCCAGTCAGAAACAGAAATGGAAAGAGGAACTTCAGCAGCTTTCCAGCCGGGGATTTACGACAGGGCTTTATCTGGGCAGCCAGCCCGATGAAGGATATAATCATGATCAGCCCAGGTATTTCCCTCAGACGCATGATTTTGTAGGAATTCTGGGAGATATAGAAGGCGACGAAGCCGTTCTTCATTTGAGGAATAATCTTAAGCCCGGTGATGACCTTACTTTTATTACTTCAGGTCCTGGAAATATAAATTTGACTGTGAATTTTGTCAGAAATGCCAACGGCGAAGATCTCGATATAGCAAGGAACGGGGATAGTGTAAGAATCTCCGTTCCTGCCGGAGTAAGGGAAAATGATATTGTAAGACGAAAGCTGAATGTCAGTACACGTCAACCGACTTGAAACTGATAATATCGCCGAGTTTTCTTCTGCTTAACTTCTGTGTTACGGTAAGGCCTTCCAGTATAAATTCGATTCCGGATGCAAGAGTTCGGCTGTCTTTATCCCACTTTCTGTCGCTGATAAGATCGAAAAGAGCGGGAATGCTTTTTAACAGTTCTTTGTAGTTTTCTGCAGGCATTCCGTCTGATATTTCAACCTGAGAAGCGCTAAAAACCTGTTTTGCAATTTCCTGCAGTGTGGATTCATATTTGTTTAACGGAAAATATTCCTGAAAAATTTCTTTTACAGCA
>JAOUOA010000088.1 GCA_029880625.1 Spirochaetia bacterium | reverse complement strand
TTTTTCCTTGCCCATTTACCGATTGATTTGATATTTTTTTCAATTCTGTTTTTAAACATCAGAGCGCCTTCGCTCAGAGCCTCGGGCGGCAGATTTCTGTCTTCTCTGAAAAAGATTTCTTTTTTAAGGTCAAAATGCAGAAGTCTGCATTCTATGGGACCGTTAAAAAGCGTCCTTGCTTTTTTCGGACGCAGACGCAGATTTTTTGCCGCATCAGGATTTCCGGTAAAAACGGCACATTGCCAGCCGAGAAAATCATGTCTCAACCTTTCGCCGATCTTTTCATACAGGTCATCCAATCCGCTCTGCACGTTATGGGTTCCCGCCCCCATCCTTTCTCCGTATGGGGGATTTAAAACGACAAGACCGCTTCTGCTTCCGGGATCGCCAGGCTCTTCTGCTGAACGGACCTCAAAAGAAATTTGATCTTTCAATCCGGCTGCTTCAGCGTTTTCACGTGCGATGTTTACTGCAGCAGGGTCAAGATCAAATCCAGAAATTTCAGGAAGTTCTTCCTGTCCTTCTTTTCGTTTCGTTTCTGCATCGCTGACAATGATTTCCCAGGAAGCGGGATCAAAATGCTTCCATTTTTCAAAACCAAAGCGTTTTCGAAAGATTCCCGGAGCGATATTTCCTGCAATCATCGCCGCCTCTACAGCGAATGTGCCGGAGCCGCACATAAGATCGTAAAAAGGACCGCCTTCTTTTGCAATCCACTGCCAGTTTGAATACAGCAGCACTGCAGCAGCAAGATTTTCCTTCATGGGAGCCGAAACAATTCCTTTTCTATAGCCCCTTTTATGAAGACTTTCACCGGACAGATCCAAACGAAGGGAGGCATGATTCTGATTGATAAAAACATGAAATTGAAGATCTGGCTGGTCTGTATTTACGGAAGGACGTTCATTGTATCGATTGCGAAAATAATCCGCCAGTGAATCTTTCACCTTTAAAGCGGCAAACTGTGAATGTGTAATATTTGATGAATACACATTTCCGGATACGGCAAATGTGTTTTTCTGACTCATGTGATCTTCCCAGGGAAAAGCCAGACAGTTTCTGTACAGTTCATCAGCGTCACGGGCGGGGAATTCTGCAAGAACCAGAAAAACCCTGCTTGCCGTTCTTGACCACATGCACAGCTGCATTGCTGTTTTCAGTTCGCCTGAAAACAGAACCGCTCCAGGAATTTCTTTAATAGAACCGGAAGCAAATCCCTCAACTTCCTTTTTTAAAAGAGGTTCGACACCTTTGGGGCAAGCTGCAATAAATTGATTTTGGAACTCTTTCATATTTTTTTAATCTAAACTTTTTGATTCAGGAATGCCGATTCAAACCTATTCAGACGCATCGTGAGTTTAATCTGTATGAATCCATTTTATAAATTTTTTTGAAACGAACACAAAGGAAGTCTGAGATGAAGATTATAAACTTATTTTAAATATAAGCAAGATTAAAGAACAAAAAAAATCAACTCTTTTTCCTGCAGATTCTTTTTCAGAAGTTTATGGAAATATTCAAGGGCTCAAGCCACAATTTCGGATAAATTCTGCCGGTCAATCGAAGAACCGCATTGATCCAGTGCATATTTCAGGGAGACATAAAACAATCATTTTTTTCAAAAAAAAATTTGAAAAGTTCTTAACAGAAGTACCAAAATACCGATAGTTCAAATGAACGTTTCCGCCGGGAAAAAAAACCCGGGATTTCTCCCGGGCCCAGACTTCTTACTTGCGATAAATTTTCCTGGTGGAATGCGTTCAACTATCGCAGAAGTTGAAGGATCCCCTGTGGACGAACACCAGCATGAGCAAGCATTGCTATACTGGTCTGGCTCAGAATCTGACGGGTGGTAAGATTTACCATTTCTTCCGCCATATCGACATCCCGAATACGGGATTCCGAAGTCTGAAAATTCTCATACGCTGACATCAAACCTTTCGCAGTATGCTCCAGTCTGTTGTAGTACGAGCCCAGATCCGCCCTTTGCTTCATCAGTTTCTCAAGAGCAGCATCCACAATACCGATTGTGGAATTAGCCTGTCCTGGAGTTGAAATTGTAATGATCCTGTCGCCATTTCGAAATCCAAGCGCAGTCGCAGTCATGGTGCCGATATAGGCCCTTTCCCGCTGATCTGCATTCGGTCCCATATGGAACCACATTGATCCCTTCGTCGACTTCACGGCAAAATCGCCCTGAAGAAGAGGGAACCGGTTGAATTCCGCCTGCGAAGCAAGTCGATCAACTTCATCTACCAGTTGAGACACTTCCGTCTGAATCAACTGACGATCTTTGGGGCTGTAGATACCGTTTGAGGCCTGTATTGAAAGAACACGAATTCTCTGAATAATATCCGAGGTCTGCTGAAGATAGCCTTCTGCAACCTGAATAAAACTCATTCCGTCTTCGGCATTCCTTTCGGCCTGACGAAGACCCTGAATCTGAGTCCGCAGCTTTTCCGATACAGCAAGCCCTGATGGATCGTCTCCCGCTCGAGGAATCCTCTCCCCGGAAGCCAGCTTCATCATGGACTTATCTACTTCCCACACATTGAACTTCAGCGAACGATGCGCGTTCACTGCGCTCATATTGTGTTTGATAATCATTCTGCACTCCTTTGCTTCTCCCTGACTTCGCGCAGGCTCTTTCATCCTGAAAGAGTTTCGAAGCACGGCGGGAGAACGCTTATTCGCGTTCTCCCTCCCGACGGCACCAGAAAAAAGACCGGCCGGAGAGAGAACGCAAAGGCAGAACGATTACAACCCTATTTCATCCCAACCTCCAGCCTTAACGTAAAAGCTGGAGAACAGATTGAGGCCTTAAATTCGCCTGGGCAAGCATGGCCGTTCCAGACTGAACCAGAATCTGATTTTTTGAGAACTCAACGGAAACTTCAGCCATATCAGCATCTCGAATTCTGGATTCTGCAGCCTGCACATTCTCATATGCAACCATCAGACCTTTCGCAGTATGTTCGAGACGATTGTAATAGGCTCCCAGATCGGCTCTCTGTTTTGAAATTCTGTCCAGAGCAACGTCAACAACGCCGATGGTATCATTTGCAAACTCAGGAGTTGAAATGGTAAGAATTTTACCGTCAATTCTCTTCAGATTCAGAGCCAGAGTTGTCATGGTCTGTATATAGACCCTTTCACGCTGATGCTGATTGGGTCCCATATGAAACCACATAGATGAAACTCTGGAACCGCGGGCGAAATCTCCAAGCAGAAGAGGCATTCTGTTGAATTCCGCCTGCGAAGAAACTCTGTCCACTTCATCAATGAGCTGTGATACTTCCACCTGAATCAGCTGCCTGTCACGTGGAGAATAAATCCCATGCGAAGCCTGAATGGAAAGAACCCGGATTCTCTGAAGAAGATCAGAAATGGTCTGGAGATATCCTTCAGCGACCTGAATCATGCTCATTCCGTCTTCAGCATTCCTTTCAGCCTGACGAAGACCCTGGATCTGTGTTCTCATTTTTTCGGAAACGGCTAGACCGGATGCGTCGTCGCCGGCGCGGTTAATTCTCATGCCGGACGAGAGTTTTTCCATGTTCTTGTCCACTTCCCAGTGCTGGAACTTTAAGGCACGATGCGAATTAATCGCAGACATGTTGTGATTGATTATCATTCGTTTCCTCCTTGAAACGTCCGGACCGTGCAGTCCGACCGAATGATCCGCATCCTTGCGGAATTTCGGCAATAACCGGCTTTTTGTTTTTTATGTATAACCGGCCGCTGTTTCCCGTCACAGAAAAACAGCACAGCACACCCGGGGGTATACCTTACTAACGGATTCGGGAATAGAAGGGCTGTACTTTAGCCATGGAGGAAAAAAAATGTATTTTCTGATTTTTTTTTATTCTTTTTTTATTCTATGGAACTTTCATTTCTGATACAGATTTCGGAAAAATCATAAAAAACTTAACACATTCGAAAAATATTACATAGGGCAGCATAAAAAATTTAGATTTTTTATGCTGCCCTATGTAAAAATTAGGGTCAAAAAATTAAATATAGATTTGGAAAACAGAATCCTGTATCTGTTATCATTTTTTCAAATTTTATATTTTAAAGATCAGTCTGAATCAGAAAGAAGGATACTGAAATAGTTCAAAGATTTTCCACTTTACAGAGAGGCGTATTCTATCAAATTTGTCCAAACGCGGGCTTTTATAAGCAGGGCTTCAGGGCTTCCGTAATGCCTTTTTGGTAAATTCAGACGGCCGCATGGAAAATTATGGCAACAGTTAGAAAACCCAAGCATAAGATATGCAGAACGGTAGGACACTGCATTCACAACAGTCCCAAATGTCCTTCCATTAAAAGGCCCTATCCTCCCGGGCATAAAGCAGATGCAAGAAAAAAGAAAAAATCTGCTTATGGAGAACAGCTTCTGGAAAAGCAGAAACTGCGTCTTACCTACGGAATGCTTGAAAAGCAATTTTACAGAACCTTTGAAAGAGCGTCCGGAATGCACGGAAATACTGCCGATAACTTTTTATTTCTTCTGGAAAGCCGGCTGATGAGTCTGGTTTACAGACTGGGCCTTGCAAGAAGCATCTTTGATGCCAGACAGCTTATCAGTCACGGACATGTTACCGTTGACGGAAAAAAAGTTTCGATTCCCAGTTATCATGTAAGGCCATCTCAGACAATCGGCGTCATGTCAGATTCTGCAAATCTGGAAAGAATTAAAGCAGCGATTGAGACCAGGGTCTCTGCAACCAATCCGACTCCTTATCTGGAAATACAGGGTGACGGAATTTCTGGAAAGTTTTCAGGGTTGAATTCCGCTGTAGACATTCCTGTAACCAGAATCAACGTTCAGAAAATTGTAGAATTTTACAGCAAGTAAGCGAAAGTCTTCCCTTACTTGCATATTTCTTTCCCGGAGTTTTCCATTCTGGATTTCATTTCCAGAATGGAATTAAACCAATCAACAAGCAGTTTTTTTTAATGATTCAGGGAAATAAAAAAGCCCCTGTATCCGGGGCTTTTTTCACAGTCCAGGGGTGGTTTTATAAATATTTTTCAATTTATTGAAAAATATTTATCTCAGGCTTTTTCTTCAAGAACAAGACCGCTTAACTCTTCCATGCGTGATGCATATTCAAGAAGCTTGCTGGAAGGAACCTCTTCCACAACCTCGCCGGTTAAGTAGTTCACCAGAGCAACCTGAATATGACCTGTTTCATCGTGCACCTGATACTGAAACCTTGTGTTGGGATGATTGGGCTGGAAAATCTCAAGAGCCTTGATTGCTGATTCAATGGCACGTCTGTTATTCGGAGTATCAATGACATTTGAATATTCGGGCTCTTTTTTTACAGGTTTGGGAACCTGAACCTTTCCGGATTTTACTGCTTCAGTTTGACTTATACCCTCACCCTTTTGTAATTTGGGCTGGGGATTATTTACTTCTGTATTTAATTTTAATGCTTCCATAATTCTTTACCCCTGTATAGGACATCGACTTTAATCAGGGGTCTCTTAATAGAACTTGAGGATTTTTTTAGGCAAAAAGAAATTTTTCTTATAGAATCCAAGTTTCTGGAAGGTTTTCAGGAAGGATTTTAAGCTTCATTCAATCCACAGATAGCAAAAATTTTCAAAAAAGTGCAGCTCAAAGAATGCGGGAATTTATGCTGATCAAAAAAAACTTTATTTTTTCAGAGCATTTTTCATTCGCATTAATTTCCCGCGCAAACGCATAATCGCTTTTGTATGAAGCTGGGAAATTCGGCTTTCTGTTACATCGAGAACTTCGCCAATTTCCTTCAGAGTCAGGTCCTCATAATAATATAAAACAATGACTTTTTTTTCTTTATCCGGCAGCTGCTTGATTGCTTCAACAATGACAGCTTTAATTTCTTCTTTTTCAATTAAAGAATCCGGATTTAGATTTGCAGGAGATTCAAGTGTTTCCATAAAAGAAACTTCATCATTATCATCCCCCAGATACCAAATATCATTTAAAGAAATGATGCTTGTACCAGATATCTTTGTAAGCAAAGATTGAAGTTCATCTGTAGATATATTGAGTTCTTTAGCAATATCTTCATCATCTACAGTATGACCCATTTTATTTTCCAGCATGGCAATGGTTTCTTCCAGCTGTTTGGCTTTCTGTCGGATGGAACGGGGAATCCAGTCAATACTACGAAGTTCATCAAATACAGCTCCACGGATTCTCGTCATTGCATAAGTCTTGAATTTAATGTCCCGGTCGGGATCAAACTTCTCAATTGCATCAAGCAGGCCGAATGATCCATAACTGACAAGATCATCAAATTCTACATTCTGAGGCATTCCGATGGCAACCTTACCCGCAACATACTTCACAAGGGGTGCGTATTTTTCCGCAAGAAAATCGCGGATTTCTCTTATGCCTTCATTTCTATAACGGCGCCAGAGATGCGTTTCATCTTCATCTTTGTATTTATCCCAGATTTTTGACATGAATTACTCTCGCTTCACTAAATCTTAGAAATAGCTAAAAAAAGCCAGTAAAAAATTAATTATCCCTTGCAAGCATGGTCTGAATTGCCTGAGCAATCAGCTTTGGCTCATTTTTTATTTTCACTTTATTGACCAGAATATGGTCTCCAAAAACCTTTGATGAATCAGTTTCTGCCAGCCCTTCACCAGAGTCTTCCTCAAAAGAAGAAGCCTGCATATTGTCTTCTGAAAGATCTCCCAGTCCTGATTCATCACCTTCATAGGCCGCTTCCCCTCTTAAAATACTGAGAAATTCAGGAACCTTTAATTCAAGAATTTTGTATACGCCAAAACCCAATAATGCAGATAAAATAAGACATACAAAAGCAATCCAAAAAACATACAGGATTTCATTCTGAACAATCAGACCGACAGATAGAGAAATCACAAAACCGATTAGGGCAAAAACAGCGGAAAATATAATGGGTAAAGACTGCATGATTTATAAAGAAAAACCCTCGGAATCTGCCGAAGGTCTTAGTTTTTCAAACCGGCCCCCTAAAATAATTTAGAAACTCAGAGCAAACGCTTCTGATTCAAAACATCAATGAGGGTAATATACTGTACAGTATAAATCAAATAAACTCTTTTTCTTCTTCTTTACTGCCCACATTCAGTAATTTTTGAAAAAAACCTACAATTCCAGTCGTATCTTCCTGGACAGGAGTATTGATCAGTCTTGCCGCTATATGAGTCAAACATGCTGCGCTTTTTGAACCAGGATAGAGAACCACATGAGGTCTCTGATTGCTGATGCTTTTCTGTACCAGTGCCTCTTCAAAAATAAATCCCAGATTCTGCACACTGGTTCGTAAGAATTGAGATGAAATGCTGATCAGACGGTCCGCAACTCTTTTAGCTTCAATTGCAGACGGTACACGATTTACAATCAATCTTATAGACTTTTCCTGACGATTGGCTACAATACTTTTAATCATACCATATGCATCGGTAATCGCTGTTGGTTCAGGGGTGGTAACAACAAGAACATCATCTGCCGGCAAAACCAGTCCGATTACATTAGCTCCAACGCCAGCCCCTGTATCAATAATCATGACATCATATCCCTTGAGTTCTGAAAGCCCTTTGATGAACTGCTCCCTCTGTTCATCTGTAAGATTTGCCAGCTGTGAGATTCCATTCGCCCCTGCAATAATATCAATCCCGTAACTGGTAGTAATGACAATATCTTTTACTTTCTTTTTTCCCTTGATCACTTCATAAATATTGTGCTCTGGAATAATTCCCAGAAGAACATTTACATTGGCAAGACCAAGGTCCCCGTCAAATAACAGGACTTTTTTCCCGGCATTGGCAAGGCTGATTGCGAGATTAACAGACGCCGTTGTTTTACCAACTCCGCCCTTTCCCGATGTGATTGAAATAATTCTTGTTTTACTTTCTGTAAAAGGCATACTAAAATTTCTTTCCTCTGTGGTATAAACAGTATCGGCTGTTTTTTCTTCTCTTTCCAATACAGTCGCAGAAGATTTTGACTGCCTTCCTCTTGTCATTTTTCTAAGATTTTCTGCCTGATCAATAATTTCCATATCGTCCTTTCCATGAAGGGATTTTTTCTGCATGAAAGGAGATTTTATCATAAAATCAACCCCCATACAAAGCAGCCTCGCCAATCATCATTCTTGCAAGCTCCTCAGAATCTGGAGTAAGAAGATCTCCTGGCACCTCCTGACCATTGGTCAGGAAGGAAAATGGCCTGTTTAATTTATCGGCATACTCAATAAAAGAACCAAAAAAATCTGTTTCATCTACCTTGGTTAATAAAATTTTATCAAAACCCATATTGTCATCGTAAATCTGAATTAATTTTTCCAGAGTACTGTTTCCCGTATTTGCAGCCAGAACAAGATGTTTTTCAAGACGTACACTGCAGGCATCGACAAACTTTTTCAGCTCAACCAAACGGTTTTTATCAGAAACTCCGATTCCGGATGTATCGATCAGCATAATTTCTGCCCCATCCCTTTTTAAATA
>JAOUOA010000641.1 GCA_029880625.1 Spirochaetia bacterium | reverse complement strand
ACATTGCGGATGTTGGCTCTTCACCGGGTAATTTTTTCTTTGGCAACATTAAAACCTTCATACTCATAGTATCATTATATATTCTTTTTGTAAAACATGTATCACAATTAATTGTGGTATTGAATATTCATGCTACGAAAATATTTAAAAGAAATTAAAGAAAAATGTTGACAAGTCGTAGCGAGTGTGCTACAAATAATACATTGGGAGGCGCTAATGTTAGCAACGAAAGTAAAAGCCGAAGTTAAGCAAAACTTCGCAACTGAGCAATGGCCTGAGATCGTAGAAACGACTGCCAGGGTATTCAGAATGACACCAAAAGAGAAGGGGAGACTTGCGGAAAACAAAACTGCAATGCTCATTGGGGCGATTCCGTTTTTAGCTGACTGCGATCAGCCGATGCGGACGGCGATCAGCCATGTGGCTATCTACCATATAGCCAGGGCGGAAGGGAAAAGCATTTTTGAGCATAACCCGGGCGATGACCGGAATGTGTTTGACAGGCTGAAATCCATTATGAACTTCCAGGGCGGAGATCCGGTTGTAATTAACCGTGGCATGAACTGCCTGGCTCTTCAGATGGTTAATGGCTATGTCAGGGACAAGGATAGCGACAGGTTTATAAATAAATATAATCCTGTTACTGCCGGAGTGTGGAATGTGGAGGAGCAGATCGACTTCCTGAGCAATGCCATCAAGGTTATTGATAGCCCAGAAATGGAGGAGATCTACAATTCCGATATTGAGCCGATGGGCTGGTGGAACGAAGGGTAACAGTAAGAAATAAAGCAGGGGGAAAATATGTTTCAAGTACAAAAGAAGATTGCTTTTATTATGGCATCAATTGGTTTATTGGTATCAATTGTAAATCTTATTAATGGATTAAGCCAAGAAACTATTATACAAGGAATGATGCATTCCACTTTTTATCTTGTCTTTCTTTTGTCAGCATATTTTTTCCTGACAGCCTTTTTAAATAATGGCATTATTAGGCTGACTCAAGTTTTATTTTTATTTTTTGCCGGGATTATGGCAATTCTCGATGAACACAACTCAATTCACGGCGTAGGGTTTATCATCCTCGCCGTGTTTCTTTCTTTTAAATATGGGTACTTTAAAAAGAGACCAGTTGTTAAACTAATTTTAGTTATTTCCGCCGCCTTTGTAGCAATTGTAATTTCTGCGGGCTTGGCAAATAAGAGCAATTGGATGGTGGGCTTTAATGCTGTTCTTTTTCTTTCAATGTTCTTGTTTATTTCCTATATAATCTATCAAGACGAAATAAAAGAATACCTGGAAAAATCAAGAAACTACGACACCCAAATTGATAAACTACTGAGACAGAGAGCCAAGCTGAATGACAAAATTGACGATTATAAAGAAAAATATAAAGCAATAGATTTTGAAAAATATAATTTAACTCCCAGGGAAATTGAAACAATAAAAGTCCTGGTTCTTTACCGGGAATCAGATCAAATGCTGGCTGATCGGCTTAATATTTCTATCAATACATTAAGAGACCACTTGCGGCATATACGGGACAAAATGGGAGTTGATACCAGATTAGAAATTGTGGAGTTGTGCAGATACAACTTTTTATAAAATAAAGCCAATTGGGAGGGAATTTGCATGCGTGAAACTGCAAATCCAAAAACAAAAAACATCAATTACAGGTTGCCTACCGAGCTTTACGATGAACTTATGAAAATTGTTAAAGCAAATCGGGGCATGACAATCTCTTTGCTCATGCGTGATGCGGCTGAGTTTTACTTGAAATATGGCAATGTCAAAAACAAATAGCCCGGCTGGGCGAGGGGGAGAAGTGGAAAAGAAGAATGAAGAATTTACTAAGATCATCAAGGCTCTTGATGAATGTGGGTATGAGGTGAATGAAATCAGAAAAGGAACTGAGGCTATGTCAGGCTTTTTGAATATCCTGATAAAACCTTCAGACAAAAAAAAGGATTAATTTTTAATGTATTCTTCTATTTTTTTCGCAGCAACAACAACGGCTTCTGCAATTTCAGGGATAGAACCACTATATCCGGTTTTGCTTCCCTCAACAATTCGAACTGCGAAATCAGCGCATTTAATTTTTAATTCTT
>JAOUOA010000087.1 GCA_029880625.1 Spirochaetia bacterium | reverse complement strand
GCATGGCCGCACTCATCGATAAACCTATGAAAATTCCTGTTCGAATATTTTCCAATTCAGCATATTCCATATTTATCTTTTTATCCTGTATTGAAATCTATCTTTTTCTTACAATCGGTCATTTTATATAAACGAATTTGAAACCAGGGGGAGAATCGAAAATGCCTGAAGAAGAAAATGATGATGATCATGATGAAATTTATCTCGATTTTTATTACGGCTTTCAATATGTGCCGGAAAATTTTATTCCTGGATCAGCGCAGATTGTTTTTTATGGAGACATGATCATTGAAAACGAGGCCTCGGATCTGCTTTCTGATCTGGATTCGGATGAGTTTATCGATTTAATCATAGATGAATTCGGCGATCGATATACGAACACAATTAAAAATAGTCCGGAACTTATGAATGCCTATACGGTTTTTGATTGTGAAACACAGCCGATTTTTACAATCAAAGAAAAAACAAAAGATGACCAGAATGACAGCTGGAAACTTTCTCTGGTTTTTTATATTACAGATGCAACACATGTTCCCTGGGATTTATTTGTAAAAGACGACAACGAATGACAAGGAAAAGCTTAACAATGGATACAATTAATATAAATTATCAGATCATCAGCATGGAAGAATTTCTATCTTCAAAAAATGCAACTGTAAATCATGATCTCGATTTGAGGAAAAGAAAAATTCCAACTCTTCCGGAAGGGCTTACCGTAAACGGAAGCCTTTTTCTGGGAAATACCGATATACCCGAACTTCCAGCAGACCTGAAAGTCAATAAAGATCTCATGCTGGGAAACAGCAGAATCACAAAGCTTCCGGAAAATCTCACTGTTGGAAAGGATCTTTACGTGAAGGGATCTGAAGTCAGCTTACTGCCGAAAGGATTGAACGTAGGCGGAGACCTGGATCTAAAAAAGTCAAAACGCATTTCCAGACTGCCGGAAGGATTGAGAGAGATACAGTATATTTTCTCCAACAAAAAATAGCTCCAAAGGAAGCCCGTTTAAATGCGATACAATATTATTATTTCATTCTTTCTTCCGGGCCTGACCGGCTTATTGATTTTCTTTTTATGGAGCGGACAGGCAGTCGATAATGAATTTCATGAAGGATCTATATTTATAAAACATAAGGCATCCACGCAATGGAACTTTTATGAGCCGTTTATTGATGATGAAATAAACTCCCGGAGCGATTCAAGCAAAACAAATTCCCGGGAAAACCCGTATCATGAATTTGTTGAAATGCAGGATCATTCCGATCAAACAGAATGGCCGGGAATAGTTGCGCTATTTTTATTATTTATATTAGCAAATAACCTCCTTCTTCTGGCAGGTGTATTTTTTATTTTCTATGAGCATGCTTTATTCATAAACTGGAAGCGAATCTCTATTTTATTTTTCATCTCTATTCTCGGATTTTATATTACACATATCATTATTTTCAACCTGGTCTTTTTCCGCTTTACATGGTGGTCTTTTATCTATCATATTTTTCCCGGCATTTATCTCGGCATTCTTCTTTTTATAGACAATGCCCAAAATAATTTATCAAGCCCGAACGGCATGATCGACGAAAAAAGTGTAAGCTCTGCTCTGGAAAGGCTTGGCGCATTATCCGGGCCAATCGGTCCTTTTATTTCAAATGAAGAACATTCTAGAGAAGATGAAAAATGGGCAGGGACAATAGGATTCCATCAGGCAATGGAACTTGCCGAATGGATAAAAAATCCAATACCCCTGCCCCATTGGGATCATAGCATGATTGCAACTCCCAAACTGAATGAAGTTCGCGAATATGCAGTTATGAAGGTTGCAGAAGCTTCGCTGCGTTTAAAAGACTCACGACTTCGTCTGGAAATAGAATCCTGGCTGGACATTCCCGAGATTTTTGAAACTGCAGTTTTTGGACTTGCCTGCATTGCTGACAGAGCATCAATTCCAGCGCTTGAAAAATATGCACTGGGAGACAATGCTTCTGATGCACGTATTATCGCATCCTATCTGGATTCTTTTCCAAAAAAAGAGGCATTAAGTTTACTGAAAAAAATGAAATCTCACTGGGAAATGAAAGACAAAAATATTTCCGAAATCATTCAAAAAGCGATAGATAACTTACAGTAGAAGCCAGGGCATTATGCAGCAGGTAATTTTCAAGTTCTTTCGCATTCATTTAATTTTAATAGATGGGATCCATCGTTGCCGGAGTGATACTTGCGCCAATTCCAGCTTCTTCCAGCAATTCCCGGTTCTGCTGTGCTGTTTCTATATCGACTCTCCATTGAACACGAAACATTTTTTCAGGTATAGCGCCGGCAATAACGATTTGTAGATTCATCTGCGTCAAACTGGAAAGTAGAAAGAGCTGTTTTTGATTCAGATTATTTTTGGGTATCTCTGCATATAGATCCACAGTACCTGGAGTTACAGTGGGACGTCCGAGAACAAGCTCCCCCCCAAAAAAATGGTCCCGGTACAGGGCCACGCATCTTCTCTTATCTAAACACTCCTGAAGCTCTTCATCAGTAGATATCCGATATACGTTCTCATTGCATTTATTACAGAAGCGGATATTTTCGTCAGCTGTAAGCTTCAATTCATGCCAGTTCATGCTGCATTCAAATTCAAAAGAACAGTTCCTAATGACATTATCAAATTCTCCGTTTCGACCGACCTTAAGCACCCAGGCTCCTTTCCCTGCAGGATCATCTCCATCATTCAGAGTTTCCCAGCTGATTCGTTCTCCGTCTTCCAGGCCGAGTTCCTTTCTGCCGATTTCCAGTGCCTTGTCAAAGCTGGAAGCAATTACAACTGCATACTTACTGGTTTTTTGAATGACTTCATCCATATTATATAAATTTCATTGATTTATAAAAGGTCAAGGGAATATTCTCCAAGTTAAAAAGACTCTCGGGCTCTTCCCTTCATAAGTTAATCTGAGGCATTAAATCATGTTAAAAAAAGATTGCTCATTTAAATAGAAGTCACTGAAGTGTTCTCTGTGAATATTATCTACCATATCGGTGCTGTTGTTTTCTCCTTTTTGAACATCGTTCTTACTTTTTCTTTTATGAATGTGCCTGAAGGCATGGATACTCCAGGATTTAAAATTGGAAATGCTCTGACCGGTGTTTTTTTAAGCCTGATTGTTGTTTTAATCTCACTTATCTGGAAAAAGAATAGGGAATATAAACGCGCTGTTATGATTTACTGCATTGCAATTTTTATTCTGACTATATTTAAAGTAATTCAGACTGCAGCTGGCGGAGCATAGGAATCCAATCCGGCATCATTTAAAAAATCAGATTAAAAACGGACGGATGTTGTTGGTACATGATTCTCGGGAACTTTCCAGTCAGGATCTACCATGAGAATAGCGCTTTCAATGGTTTTATAAAATTTCGTTAAATTTTTCAGCGTATGCATTTCAAGTTCTGCCTTCACGTTGCTCAGTTCCAAAAATCCCTGAAAAATCTTTCCTCTGTCCTGATCATTTTCATTGATCTTCAGTTCAGAACCTTTCAGAACAGAAAAACCGCCGTTTTTTCTGTGTTTTAGAGAGGACGTATTCTTTACATCGTATAAATGGATTCTTCCGATAACTTCAGCATCACCTTCAAGATCCGGCCCATAAATTCGGCCGTAATTATCCACGATAAACCAATCACCATAGAATTCATATTCCTTTGAAATTTTTGCAGACACTTTAAAACCTTCTGTAGAGATCAGTTCGCCATTATTGTTCAAATGAAAAATACCAGAACGAGAAAGATATGACTCACTTTTTGATTTTAAAAGAAAAAATCCTTCTCCCGCAATGGCAAAATGCAGTTTGTGTCCCGTATGAAGCATAGTTCCCTGTGAAAAGTCAATTCTTGAAAAGACAATAGAAGACGAATTTTGCGAAACAACAGAATCATATTCAAAAACATGCTTTTTATAACCGACTGTGTTTACATTCGCTAAATTTTCCAGACTTAACTGAATCCCCTGATTCAGGCGCTCTAGCGATGACTCCAGATCATAAATGGATTCATGTTTTATATTTTCTCCGTACAAAGGGATAAATAAAAAATGAAACAAAACAGCCATCAAAAAGATAAAGCAATGGACTCTCATAAGATAAATATTATGTCATATTATAATTCAGTCAAGTTTTTTTATTGAAGAGTCCAGTTCTGGTAATATATATCGTTCAACCGGATCGAAATGACAGCAGTAAGATAATATCAGAAATTTCGATTTTATTAATTTTCTTTCGCATAATTTTCCCAGGCCCGGCTCACATCCTGAAGATTTTTGTTTTTTATATGCCTTACGCCTAACGCTCTTTCCCATTTAGCCCGCACCTCAAAAAAGACCATTTCTTCCGTTTGCAAATTTACAATAAACCATCCGGCCGGGCGTTTTCTACCCATAATGTCATACGACCCTCTTCTTCCAAATATAGTATTGTTCTCGATTCCAAATTCAATTACGTTTACTACAGAAAAGATACTGTCGTCAGACTGCAAAAACCATCCATCGTCTTTGTTGGCCCAGATAAAATAATAAGGTTTTTGAACAGGCAGACGATAGGAATCAAAACCTCCTGTATCTGAATAGAATTGGTCATCTGAATGCGAATTCGTATCTTCAGAGTTTTCCATATTTCCCATGTATTCTGCAATTTGATCCGGGCTGCAGTTTCCAGCAGAAAAAATCAGAAGAACAATTAAAATCGAAACCTTTTTTACCGGTCTATTCATAACTTTACTATCCTTATATTTCTTCACTATTCGCAATTTATCATGTCTAATTGATCAAATCAACAAATTCTTCCAGATCCGTGACGGCTCTTTCCAATTGGACAGGGCAGTCCGAGAGATTTTCTGCGCGGCGCTGAGGTTTCTCCGCGATCAGATCCTCTCCTCCTTCAAAGTTTTCCTTCCAGAGTTCTGTATCGATAAACCATTTATTCTCTTTCCAGAGCAGACTGATGACAAAATCATATTCTATCTTATTTGCCGTTTCGATCAGAAACGCTAAGGTCATAATCCCATCATACTGAACAGTATCATCTCTTTGAACAGTAAATGGGTCGGCGCCTAAACCAGGTTGCGCCGACGATACAACTGTCAGCCCTTTCTCCTCAAAAAGCGACTGAATATTTTATAGAAAAAAACATTTCTTGACTCAGCCATCTCTATAACATAATCTGAGCAACATCAATGCGCCTTCGAGCCAGTCAATAATATGAAGACTACTGTAATATTTTTATTCTTACCGGCAATTTTATTTCATATCTCCTGCAGAAAAGATACGGATCTAAAAAAATATGTAGCTCTGCATGACGGTATCAATGTAGGATGCATTTCTGAGAATAGCTACTGTCGATCCTATCAGCCTGAAGGACACAGGGATTGTTTTCATTTTATGCCGGAAGCAAGAAATTCCCATGCTGCGGTCAAGCAGCTAAACGACAGCATCGAATGCAGTTTTTCAGCCATTAAAAGCGGGTGTATCTTTCAATGCATTCAAGGGAAAATTTTCTGTAAATCATACGGAAAAGCTGAATGTTCTGATCAGGTTGATCAGGATATGATTCGTAAATTTGCCATATACAATTAACTTCGATTACAAATGCATATAGGGAAAATTTCAATATGACAGCTTCTTTTTTCATACCGACTGTTTCTGTCAAAAGACTCTGTGCCTTTTTCATTCTTTTGGTTTTCACATTGCCTGCATTCAGCTGTTCTTTTATAAACACAAGAAAGGAAGTAAAATACAGAGTCAATAACAGTGAAGGCTATTTGATTATCGCCGAACATGGCCAATCCATTGCTGTGGGCACCGAGTCGGCAAAAAATGCTCTTGACTGCGAAATCAAGGTATCTGATGAAAACGGATATTTTACATTGAATCGGTATTCCTGGTTTCTCATCGGCAAACATTACACCTGGATATATATTCTGCGCCCTGGATACAGAGAACACAAAGGATATATCAACTTCTGGACTCAAAGCCGTTACTTCTCAGAAATTCATTTTGAATTACCTGAAGAGTCCGACACATTTCACACAAAATATCTCAAGAAAGATTACTATAAAAAGAAGAAAAAAGAGATCCGTTCAATCAACGGTACCTGTGGTGGTATTATTCATAAACTGAGCAATAAGGAATATCAACTCTTTCAGAAATATTTAGAGGAAAATATAAAATGAAAATAGAAGAACAGATAGAAAACTTATCGCAGTTCGGCATCGCTCTGAATGACGGGATAACCATTGACGACCTGCTGTACACAGCACCGAGAGAAGAATACGAAAAAAAACCATTTGATTTGCTGATGTTTATGCTCGGAGCAGAAGTAGAACGGGAACCATGGGGAAGACGTTTCTGCAATTCAGTCTGGAATTTTGATACGGAATGCATTTATCAAACAGGAGAATATTCTAAAATTGTAAGAAATCTCTTTTTGCTGGCCGGAAAAGAAAATAAACTTACCGATGTTAAAGATTACTTCAGCATGGAAGAAAATGAAGCCTGGGTAGAATACAATGGGACTAAGGTAAATATAATTGTTGAAGAAGACTGGGCAGATGTCATTGCATTGACTGATATAATGGAAGATATTTCAGATCAAACAGGATCATTTTATTTTATAGATAACGGACAGGCAATGATATTATTGTTTCTTTCCTCAGAAAATGCAGACAAATTTATTCAGCTGACTGGCATTAAAATCAAACCTGTTTCAGAAGCTTTTTTGGATTAATTTATATGATAATTTTGCATCCAACAACATTATTTTCGCTCGTTCTCTGTTTCTCTCTCTGGTCATGCTGCGCTCCTCATGAATGCCGCCCTGCCCGGATCGGCTTCAAACTCTACACACCGATTGCAGATGCACTTGAAAACTATAAAACAGATCATGGCAGCTACCCTGAAACTTTAGATGACCTGATTCCCAAATATCTTGAAAAAATTCCGGAACATACAAATCCAAATCGCCCCACACAGGCTTTATATAAAAAAACCTATGATGGTTTTACCCTGCACTTCCGTTACGGCGGACCGGGAATAAACAATTGCGAATACAATTCGGAATCAAAAAAATGGACATGTGAGGGACATTACTGAGCTCCAATTCTGTAAAATTTCTTTTGACATTAGTTGATCATTCTTTTCTTTTCGATTTGGCTTTTCTTACTTTTGCATTTTTTTATGTTTTTCCAGACTATTCTCTTAAATACTGGGATTAATATTATGCTTCAATTTATAAAATATCATTTTTTTCGATTCGCAACTTATACTGTAATATTTACTTTATTTTACTGCACCAATCAAAAAATTCATGCAAAAGACAGAGCGATCTTTCACTTAACTGCAGAATACACCGGAGCAGTTGGATACGGCAAAATATACAAATGCAGGATTGTCAGGGTGATTGCAGGAAATCCTCAAAACAAACGGATGAATTTAAATATACTTGCAAGTAACAACAAACAAGATCAGTTTTTATCAGAACTGAAAAGAAATCAAATCTTTGAAGCGGCATTCAGAAAAAAAAATGAAAATGAACCGTATAAGATCATGCCCATCAGCGGTTTTGTGGACGAATCAGGAACTTCCTGGGAAATTATATATTTGAAGAAAATTCAGTGATCTTTCTTGATTTCAAAATACTTGCTGGCGGCATCTATAATAACATGAGCCTGATCATATTTTTGAAACTGAATCTCTTTTCCTTCTTTTACAAAAATATATCCCCTGACATGTTCTGTATAATCTGAAAGCTTTATCTCTATAGGAGAAGAATTGGCAGGTCTTATCGTATAGCTTATATCAGGGCTTCCGCCGAACTTTATAGAAATATCTTCATTTTTAAAAGCTGTCTCGACATCCATATAGATCCAGTTCCAGTCTTCGCTGACTTCTCCGAAGTTAAAAGCGATAATGCTGTTCATAGAATAGGACGCAAACTCTTAACCCGGCATAAAATTGCAAACTGTGGAACAACTACCAGGGATGGTACTGAAAAAAGAGATAGTAAATTTAAGTAATATTACGCATAAAACAACCCGCCTTCTCAGGGAAAGATGCCAGCCGGCATAATCAACATTTTTTTATAATAATATTTTTATTATTGCTTTTTTTTATTCAAATAACTGATATATTCAAACTCAGGCCAATCACTGGCAAACATCCGTTTATATGCCTGGAAATCGTTGTCACCAAAATATATCGGCGATTCAAGCCTGAATTAATTCACAAGGAAACCAATGCAGAAAATAATACTATTCAGCGCTGTATTTTTAATATTTACAACACAGATATCAGCAAACAACGAAGTAGTGGAAATTTCCGGAAAAAACGAAATTAATTTAGTTCCCAACATTCGCTTTATGGAAGATCCGGATCATTCTCTGTCCGTGAATGATATGATCAAGGGCGTACATGACAGTAAGTTTCAAAGAAGCCGCAAGAGTTTGCTGCACTTCGGATTTACACACTCCGCAT
>JAOUOA010000640.1 GCA_029880625.1 Spirochaetia bacterium | reverse complement strand
AGGATTACCTATCTTTCCAAACAGGATAATCAAAACTTAAAACAAGCGATAGATCTTTCCGATAAGATTCTGGAAGAATTAAATACAAAAGAAAAGCAAAATCTGTTAAAAAATACGCCGTCTATCTGGCCCGTGAAAGGATATATATTAAGCCCTTACGGCGAACAGGTAGATCAGATTCTCGGGAAACGAGTCTTTAAAAAAGGAATTGAAATCGGAGCATTTATCGGCTCCGATGTGTATGCGACTGCACCGGGAGAAGTTGTCGAAGTCAACTATGATCCCACATACGGACTTTCCGTCTGGATCAAGCATAAATACGGCATCCGCACATTTTATTCCCGTCTGGGCGCGATTCGTGTTTCTCTGGGCGACAAAGTGAGCAGGGGACAGATTCTGGGTTACGTGGGAAAAACGGGAGATTATTCTCTTTCCATGTTGTACTATGAAGTTCATGTGGGAACGGTAGCGTACAACCCGCATGCATTTTTAAATCATTTACAGGACGAATGGCTGATTCAACCGAAACTCTAGTAATGAACAGCCTTATCGGTGAGGGATCTGAATTCAGAGGTGAATTCAAGGTCAAGGATCTGATAAGGGTGGATGGCTACTTTAAAGGCAATATTATCACCGAAGGGAAGGTCCTGATAGGCCAGAGCGGAGTCATTGAATCCGATATTAATGCAGGCATTGTCGTGGTAGGCGGAACCATACGGGGAAGCATCTATGCAACAGACCGCGTCATTCTATTATCCACATGCAGGCTGTACGGAGACATCGTAACAGGCAACCTGATTGTAGAAGAGGGAGTGATTTTTGAAGGCCGCTGCACAATAAATCGTTAATGAAAGTAATATTATTTTCGTCTTACTTATAAGCAGATACAGGAACCGGCAAATGCCAGGAATTCAATATTCAAAGTAAAGGAAACGAATATGTCAGAAATCAATGAAGCGATATTTCAAAAAGTGGATTCTGCAGATAACCTTGTCTCCGGAGACGTAATCAGAAGGATTTCTCAAAATGGAGAAAAAAATCAGCAGGCCATGTACGTGAAAAAAGATGAAGACGGAGCTCTTCTGGTTGCGGAAGTCCTGGATTTCAATGCCGGGACATTTGTTGCGGAAGGCGGAAAAATTCGCCTGGAATCCACAGATTCTCTTTATAAAGGCATTCATACCTTTCGTGACAGTTCTGCTGCTGAGGAAGCAAGAAAAATCCTTTCTTCCTGGATGCTGCTGAAAGATCACGCTGATATATCCGACCAGATCAATGCTTTTTTTGAAACAGCTTTTTTCCCCGAGCAGATAATGGATTTAAAGAAAACCGACAATCTGAAAATGATTTACATTCCTACCCAGGAACGATTTAAAATCGGGAAATTTAAGGAAAAGGTGAACTGGAATAAAGTAAGAGAAGATAGGTTTACCGAAGCTCTGACCGCTCTGGCAGACGGAAAGCATCTGACCTACATTGCATTTATTCCCACTGACGGCAATCATAAGCCTCTGTTTTTCTCAATCGGCACCAAGCCCCATCATGAAACCCATAAAGTACTGCAAAGAGAAGCTTTTTACTTTAAACCCACCCACGGCGGCCACATCAAGATCGTAAGTGCAGAAAATGAACAGAAAAAATTCGTTGTGGATGCAGGCTCCAATGAGTTTGGAGTGGGTGTAAAGACTTCCGTTTCTACCGCAGAGCTGGTGACGGATGCACTTACAGACATTTATCCTGATTATGAATTTGTTCCTCTTCCCGGAAGAGATGCATACGGCATCCAGCAGAGTTACTGAAACGTCAGAATACCAAAGAGAGATTATTTTTCTCAGTCCGGAATCTTTCTCTTTACCGAATTCAAAATATTGCCGATCATGGAAGAAATGGCTATGGATTCCCGACAGAGAGCAGAGCTGATCCGTAAAGGAAATGAAGCATTCAACAGCGGTGATTACCCACTGGCCAAAAAGCTTTTTCTACAGTCTCAGTACAAAGACGGTTTAATACGTCTGGGGGATTACTATATGTATGAAAAGCGTCTTCCTCTGCTTGCATACGGCTATTACCAGAAAGCAGGCGCTACCTCAAAAATTGAAGATCTTC
>JAOUOA010000086.1 GCA_029880625.1 Spirochaetia bacterium | reverse complement strand
CTTCTATTAGGCAGTCCTGTTAAAGTATCATAATCAGCAAGTTTGCGGATTTCTAATTCATTTTTTTTATGATCAGTAATATCAATAGAAGTAGAACGAATATATTTTGCATTTCCTTTTAAATCATGAACCGGTCCTGCATGAAAACGTATCCAAATTTTCTGTCCATTTTTATGATTGATTTTAAGTTCAATAATACCTAATGAGTTTTTAATCAAAATGGTATTAATTAAGTTTAAGTATTCTTCTCTAAAATCTTTATGAATAATTGATTCCATTAAATTTCTGTTGGAAAAAAATTCTTCTCTTGTGTATCCCGTTACTGCTTCAGAAGCAGGGGATACATAAATGTAATTATGATCTAAATCAGAAACGTATGAAAATTCTATTACGTAGTCTGCAATTGCTTTATAAATTTCTTTTTGTGATTTAATGTCGTTTGACATCCAAAATATTGTTCCAAGCAAACTTCCTACGATGAATATTACAAGTAAAGGAATTAAGATAGTTTTAAATGAAATATGGCCTACGACAATTGTTTGCTGATAAATAGCAAGTGGAAAGATAATAATAAATACGATTAAGATTCCTTTTATATATGAAAATGTTTTTGGGGATATTCGATTCATAAATATTTTACATAAAGCATTAATGTAATTATTATAAAATTAATTTGTAAATTTATATCAAAGTTATAAATTATACATTATACAATATAAAATTAAACCCACAGAAACACAATAAATAAAATAATGGAAGACTTTAACGATTTAGAAAAATAAATTCAAAATACAGGTTAAAGCTTATATGTATAGTCAAAATATTTTTGATAAAATTTAATGATTGAGCAATGATTTTTATTACTCAATGTAGGAAATAAATATAATTGTTACAGCCGAAACTATAATCATCACCGGAATTGAATAAATCATATACATAAAAAAATTCGGCATTTTAATTCCAGATTTTTCAGCCTCATCTTTGATGAAAATATTGACATAATTTCCTAAATAAGTCAGCCCGCCCATAATTGAAATACCAATAAGCAATGCCGTTATATTTTTAAATTTCTTTTCGCTGAAAATTAGTTCAGAGAAAAAATTTGATTGTTCTAAAACTGATCGTGATAAAAACTCCGGATTAAAAATAATTACCGATGCAGATACATTATCTATAAAACCCGAAAGGGTTGAAATAAGCCAAGCTTTATGGATTGTATCCAGATAAAAAGGATATTCATCAATAAACATTCTGGCAATAAATCCTACGACAAAAAAAGCAAAAAAATATAAAAACATTAAATCAAGAAGCCGTATGATGACTCTTTTTTTAAAATGAATTACAGGTGTAACAATAAATGAATAAATTCCCAGAATGATCAACGAAAGTTCACGATAAGGAATTTCAGACTTCAATTGTGAAGTAAAAATTAATATCAAAAGAATAATGGGTAATAGCCAGACATTATATGCTCCTGATATCTGTAGAGTTGGTTTTTGTAGATATTGTATCGTTTTTAATATCAAGCTTTGTTTTAATTCCTCTTTTTTTAATGAAAGATAAAGCGCTTCAGCGAGTTGTTTTGCCGGGTGATTTTGTCTGGGTTCTTTCCAAAGAAATATCGAATCAATTAAATAAAATAGAAAGAGCAGGATGCCTACAATTGCAAGCCAGATCGGAATAAATTTTAAAAAATGTTCCGGAGAAAATCCTTTTAAATATGCAATATATAGATGAGTGTTGGAAATTGGACTCAGAAAGGCGGAAGCATTTGCAACGATGATAATAAAAAAAATAACAGTATGAGTTGAATGTTTTCTGTAACGATTCGCATTCAGGAAAGGGCGAATCAGTAAAAGACTTGCTGCAGGACCGCCAATAAAATTAGAAATTAATGCTCCTGCAGCTAAATAAAAAGTATTCGTCGCAGGGTTACCTACAAAAATTAAATCAAATGCGATTGCTTCTCCGATAATATAATAAACCGGCAATACGGCTATAAATAATAAATATTCTTTTCCTGTTCGAAAGAAATAATCCTTTTGAAAAATAAACAGAAGGATTAATACAATAACAAATAATAGAGGTAAAAGAACCATCCGAAAATTTAATTCCAGTTTCCATAAAAAAAGAGGTAGAACTGCAAAAAGTATTAAAAATAAAACAGGCGCAGCAAGTTCAGTTTTATTATTGAATGAAAATTGATCTGTAGCAAATAGAGCTAACCATGGTATGAAAATTATAGCGGTTAAATATGGTAGTGATTTTCTTAATAAAGTCATTTTGATTAAGTATTTGCTAAATATATAAATATATTTTCGGATGAATTGTAATGCAGGAAAACAGAATAATTCAAACTTCAGAATATATTTATAAACCAATTTTGCTTGCAATTTTTCGATATAATCTAATTTTATATTTAGGTGCAAATTTTATGAAAAGATTGTTTTCTATACTCATTGTATTATTTTTCTTTGTTATATTTTCAGGCTGTATTACCAATGTGGTCAACTGCCCTGAAGATACTCTGAAAACCAGCAGCTGTCCAACGGAAAAAGAAAAAGAAGAGGAAGAAGAAAGATTTCTTTTATTCCTGCTTGTGTTGTCAAATCCGGGCAATGCAACTCCTCCCGGACTGGTTAAGTAATTATTCTTTAAGATGGATCTTCAAAAGAAAAAAATAAAATCATCTGATGGTGTGAATGTTTACGTCAAAATTTCTTTATCTATACTTTACATCTCATTTGCTTAAAGCAAAAAATATGTAAAATTTGGTGTTAATAAAGAGCATTAAGATAGTAAATAATTTATTTTGAGAATTTGAATTCTCGAAAATAAATTTCAGCGATTTTGCCGTTTTTTAAAATTTGATTTATTGAATTCCTGATTTCTTCTTTTAAAATTTTAATACCTTCAGGATTGTCCAAATTGCTCTTTCTTTTTGATGCGAGAATTAGCTCTATCATAGTACGTATTTGAAATTTTCGTAAATTTAATTCATTGAGAAGTTGAGTTTGTTTTTCAGGATAACCCAGGGAAATGCCTGCATATAATTGGTTGTTCCCTCGGCCGGAAAGATTCACTGTAAATAATTTTTCAAATTCATAAATATGATACGGGGCTTCAACAATATTAGAAGATTTAGTGTTAGGGGAATGCTGTCCCGAACATTTATTCACTGAAAAAATTAAAATTGAAATTAAAAATAGTTGTATATAAAGCTTCACTGTTTATGGATAATCCAAAATATTATATTTATATCAGTATATTTATGAATACAATTTTTTGTCTATAATGAAAAATTTAATCCACTCCATTATTATGATGAATCTAATAATAGAGTGAACGAATTTTTATAATTATCGGTTACCTTCGGGAACGTATTAAATTTTCAAGAAGTAGATCCCCTCTATAGAAAATTTGGAAAAAACCTGCTATTTCCATACTCCAGGCAATTCCAAGATGAACAATGATACCGCCAATTATGGAACCGCTGCCCGCTGTAATTATACCTAATAGAAATCCACCTGGAAAAGAACTGATGGTTTCGAGTAAAGGTTTTTGAAAATGAACAAAGCAGTAGAGGACAGCAGCGGGAATGACGCTTCTCATACCAAGATATTTGTAAGCAGCCAGGATAAGAAATCCTCGGTAAAAAAACTCAGTCGATACAAATGCAAGACCATATGCTGCCTGAAAGAGAACAAGCTGGAAAATCGGACTGAATTGATCAGATGGAAGAAAAAAGAAAAGGCGAAGTCGTGGATAACTTAAGCGAAAATCATTTAAAAAGGATACTGATATTACCGGCGGAACCATAAATAATAAAAAATAAAAGTAGGGCTTAAAATTAATATCTTTGATTTTAAAACCAATGGATTGTTTTTCATTTTTTGATTTTAATAATAAAAAGAAAATTAGTGCAGGAATAAAAAGAATTATGCTCTGTATAAGATTATCTCCTGTTTTTTTAAACCAGATTCGCGATGCAGGTAAGTGATTGAACTGCATAATAAATTCTTTTGTAATTGAAAAAGCGCTGTCCAATGAAGGAGTCAAAACAGCTATAAAAATAAACATATAAAACAAAATGTCTGGTTTCTTTTTCCAGTTTCCATTAAACCATCGATCGGCAGAAAGAGGGATTAAATAAGCGAAAGAAAATAAAAGGGTGAAGAGTGCAAAACGCATGAAAGATGATTCTGAAAAATCAACAATTTGGGTTGTTAATGAAATAGAATATTCAATAAAAATGCCAAAAAATACAAAACATAAGATAAAAATGATATACTTCAGATTCCATGCTTCTTGATGCCATTGCTTGATGTATTTATAAATATGTTTCATTTGCAAGATTTCATATCAATAATATCGATGATTTTAAAATAAAAAAAGCCGGATATTAAATAATCCGGCTTAAATCATTAAAAAAATTAGAATTTAATCTCTTTTATAGGGAACATATTCCATTGGTACCTTTACTTTTCTCCAGCTCATTACAAGGATTGATAGTGCACGAATTTCTTCGTCGGAAAAACCAAATGGAGGCATTATACTTCCTTTTGAAACTTTCGCTGGAAGTTTGAAGTGCTGAATATGCCAGTTCATTACAGAACGTTTTCCCTCAACACCGTCAAAACCAAATGTTTCCGGATGCTTGCTTCCTACATAAGTGATTTCAGGTCCCAATGTTCCTCCGTTTTTTCCATCCATAATATGACATTGAGCGCAGTTTTTATCCTGAATTAGCTTTTTTGCCATATTGATGTTGGGCATTCCTGGAGTATCAGTTTCTCGTCTGTGACAGCTATTGCAATTCACTTCCATAAGTTCTGAAGCTTTATTAAATCCGTATTCTTTTGCCATATCATTTGAAAGCAGTGGTCTTTCCCAATGTTTTACATTTCCATGTGCTTCTTTTGTTGTTACAGCAAATCCCTGACCGCCATGGCATGTCGTACAGCCATAATTTTTAAATGGATGAGTTTCATTCCATTGTTCAAGATTTGGATGGGTGGAAAAAGGCTGTTTTTCTGACTCAAAACCAGGAATATCAATTGCCATATGGCAGGTTTTACATCTATCTACGACTTTAATCTCAGGAACCCAGATCATCTGAATTCCTGTTTGAAATTCTTTTGCTCGTTTTTCGCCGATTTTAGCTTCTGCTATATCAAGAAACTCACTTTGAACTCCTTTCCATTCTGCAAAACCGTCTTTACCGAAGGCAAGAAAGGTTAAAATCAGAATGACGATTCCGCTGCTGAATAATAATATTTCGTCTTTAATTTTCATTCTATCCTCAATCTTAAAAATTTACAGGCATTGATGGCCAGCTTTCCCAGGGCAAAAACATTCCCCAGTTTGGTCCTCTCATGAAAGTTCCAATATAAGTCAATATTGCCAGTGCAAGTACGATGATTAAAAATACGATATTCTGCTTCAGCCTTGATTTGTGAAACCAAACGCCGACAGCGCTTTCCGGAGATCTGTCAAACTGGGGCCACATCAATGCAGCTCCTACAACAAGACCGGGAATCACAGCCCCGCCAAGAAATCCTCCATTGATGGTAAAAGGCGGTATGGAAAAAATACCGAGGTTGATTAGTGGAACACGAATTGTTGTAATAGAAACCAGTTCCTGAAGCCAGAGGAAATACCATGGCGCTTTAGCTGGGTTTGGCGTCCATTCAGTTGTTGCAGGTTCTTCAAGAGGAACTGCAAAGAAAATGGAAAGGAATGTCATAAATCCTACAGTAAAAACAGTTACAATCATCATACGGGTTAAAACTGCTGGAATGGCATGGACTGTTTCTCCAGCGACTTTATGATAGGAAATTGAGGGACGAACTCCTTTTGCAATTCCCATAAGACTATAAGTTTTGCTTTTAACTGGCTCGCCGCCTTCTTTTTTAACTCCAAGAGAATCAACAGAAGCGAGACCGCCGTCTTTTCTGATTCGCCACATATGCCAGGAAATTAAAGCTGTAACAATGAAAGGGAGCACTGCAATATGCATTGCATACCATAAAATCAAAGTATTTTGGCCGATTTCATTTCCTCCCTGCATAATAAACTGCACTTGATCTCCAATAATAGGAGTTGCCTTGGCAATGTTTGCTCCAATTACAATGGCCCAAAGTGCAAGTTGATCCCAAGGAAGAAGGTATCCTGTATAAGAGAGAAGAAGCGTTAAAACAAGAAGTACTATTCCAATAATCCAGTTTGCATATCGTTTCCCCTGGGGAGTTACATTCGTAGAACGGTAAGCTCCTGTAAGAAAAACCCGAATCATATGGAAGAAGACAAAAGCAACCATAAAGTGCGCTGCCCAACGATGCATTCTTCTAATTAACCAGCCGTAAGATACAACAAATTCAATATCTTTAATTGACTGATAGGCTCTTTCAACCGAAGGAACATAAAGAAAAATCAAAACAATTCCGGAAAGTGAAAGAATGATAAAAAGAACAAGCGAAATGGTTCCAAGCCAGAAAGAATAATGCCAGGAAAGGCTTTTCTTTGTAATTTTAACAGGAAACCAGTGCAGCAGAAAATTAAATCCTACTGCATCAGAAGCTTCTCTTTCTGTTTTAGGTGAATAAGAAGCAAAAAGAAATTCATAGACGTCTTTTGCTACCTGTATTTGTTTTTGTATTAATGTCTTCATAGTCTTCAAACCTTAAGTCGAAAATCCTTCTTAACTTTTTTATTTCTGTCAACCACAAGCTGATTGTCAGGAGATACACTCAGAGTAAAACGTGGAAGATTTTCAGGAGCAGGTCCAGTGTAAATCGTTCCGTCTCCGCGGTATTTAGAACCGTGGCATGGACAGTGGTATTCCCATTTTTGTTTCAGCTTTTTTCCATCTGGAAGGGTTATTTCTTTTGAAGAACCAAGCTGATGTACATTTACAGTGCATCCAAGATGGGTGCAAACTGCTGAAACGCATTCGTATTCATTTTTTTCTTTGATTATATATAGCCGTTCTTCTGCAAGATATGTAATGCCGTCTGTATATTTATCCGGAGATCCTATTTTAAATCTGCGAAGTGGTTCGTAAAGAACGTTGGGCACGGTGGATCTTACATACATCCATGTGTGCCCGATTACTCCGCCCAGAATGGTATAACCGGTTAATTTTTTAAGAAAATCTTTTCTTGTCGTTTTATTTTGTTTCTCTTCCATTATAAAAACTCCATCAGGAATTGTATAACTCAATCATTATTTTTTATTACCCTAAAAATGGCGGGTTAACCAGGATATTTTTTCATACCCTCTGAGGGCAATTCAGTTTTTATTCTTTAGTTTGTTTTTTTATTTTTAATTATGTTGCATTTATCATGATGCGGCGAATCATAAAATTCAGATTTTTGTCTTTTATTGAAATCTCCAGATCATAATAAAATTATTCATTTCATTTTTGGCATTGAATATGCATTTATGCAGCTCCAGTCACTTCCTCAACAACGATTCTCTCCATTCGAAGAGCGCCTGTCGGGCATCGCAGAGAACAAAGACCGCATCGGATGCATTTTTCATCATCTTTTAGCATGACTGTAATATCATCCTGTCCGGCCATCATAAGATTTTTCAATACCTCATCCCGTTCTTCCTGAGGCATATCAACATCATGGATGGATACAAATGTCAGGCAGTATTCTGGACAGATATCAGTGCATCTCCCGCAGAGGATGCAGATGTCTCCGTCATAAATTGGACTGGTGTGACATGTCAGACACCTGGAGGCCTGTTCCATAGCAGAATTATTATCAAAAGAAAATTCTACTTCATTCATTCCTATACGTTTCTCCGGTTCCGCTACAGGAGGAGTGGATCTTGTTTTATGATCGTATTCATCAATCATGGAGTAGCTGTCCTGAGGAAGCACTTCAACACTGACTTTATATTCTTTTGTTCTTTTTCTGCCTGAAAAGAATTCATCAATCGAAACAGCCGCCTGTTTTCCATTTGCGACTGCATCAATCAGGTTTTTAGGTCCGAATGCTACGTCGCCCCCTGCAAATATTCCCGCCGCATCCGTTGCCAGGCTGTCGGTGATCTGTATGGTCCCTCTTTGCGTGACTGTAATTTTATCAGATTCTTTTACAAAGGAAAGGTCAGCCATCTGACCGACTGCAAAAATGATAGTATCGCAATGAATCGTCTTTTTATTATTTTCATCAAATTTTGGATTGAACCTGCCTTCTTCATCAAAAACGCTTGTAACGGCCTTTACTTCCATTCCGGTAAGCCCGTTAGAATCGCCGATGATTTTATTTGGACCGAAAGAAGGATGAAATATTATTTCTTCATCAACAGCTTCTTCAAGCTCCTGAAGACCTGATACGCTCTTCGCTGAAGGCATTTCTTTCATGCTTTCCAGAGCAGAAACATGAACTTCTGCATTTGCTTTTTTCAGAGTATCGACTCCAGCCTTTGCAAGAATCTGACGTCTTGCTTCGCGTGCGGCATCTAGAGCAACAAGTCCGCCTCCGATTACCAGAACTCGATTTTTTACA
>JAOUOA010000639.1 GCA_029880625.1 Spirochaetia bacterium | reverse complement strand
AGAATTGTCACACTGGATGTTCCGACAGGCGCAGCAATCCCGGACTTGGCGTTACCGGCAACAGAACCTGATTTTTCACCAAAAGTCCAGTCCAGCATGATGGAAAGTTTATCCATTGGGGTAATGGAAACAAGGACATGATTTACAAACCAATAGTCCCTGCCGAATTTGGAACGAGGATTTGGAATAAATGTATTTCCCACGTAGTCATTTGCCATTTGGGTCTGGTTGGAAACTCTCCCTGCCTGCACATCCGATCCATACAGGGTGTTCCAGATAATATCTACCTTGTCTTTGACCAGATTGCCCTTGACCTGGGTGCCATAGGCTTTTCTGGCTGTTTCACTGTTCACATAGGCATGCTCGCCATTGGAAGCCAGATAGGTTGCCGGATCCTGGTAGCCAGTTCCTGCCGCACTGTTATACAGATACAATCCCATAGACCAGTCATCGGTTAGCGCCAGATTCGCCCTGGCTCCGGTGTGGATAAAGGGAACGGTGTTGAAAAAGATATATCCGCCAGTATAGTTATAATTGTCCGCACTTTCCAGCACTTCGGTTCCAATGTGGGTTGCCATTTTACCCACATCCACTGTCACACCCTTGAGGATTGGAAAATAAAAAGACACATAGGCCTGCTGCAGCATGTTCAGATTGTACATCTGGTTCTTGCCGGTAAAAGCGCCTTCCTGGTAGGCAGCATTTTGTCCGTTCATCATATCAATGCGAAAACCCCAGGGGCTTTTTTCATCCGCAGTTTTCTCCACATCCAGCTCCACAGCAGCCACACTGAACTGCTTGTTATAGGTATGCAGCGCAGAAGAAGTGTCTTCCTGCTTGCCTTCCTTGTTGTTGTCGATGTGGGTATAATTTACATCCACAAAACCGGAAACAGTAATCGCTTCATACCATTTTGGCTCCTTCGTTCCCTGGGCACCAATTCCCAGAAAAGGCAAGAATGCCAGAAAAACCAGTAATCGATTTCTCATATATTTTTTCTCCTATGTTAGATATTAAAAAATAAGCAAGTATTGTACCAATGTTTCTAAAAAACATTTTGCACTTTTTGTTAACATTTATCAAAATTTCCAGCAAAAACAAGACAACGATATACCAAAAGGATACAACATAAGCCATCAAAATGCTTATACTTTATACTATTTGACTATTTTTAACACATTTTGTTGACTTATAGTGTTTTCCCCTAAGTAAACTGCTTCTGTTGATAAACTTAACAAAATATCACAAACAAAGCCCTGTAATCAATAATTACAGGGCAGAATTTTATAATTTGGCAACCAGTTCCAGAAGATCTTCTGATTCAAATGGTTTGACCAGCCAGCCGACTGCTCCCGCCGCCTTGCCTGCGCTTTTGAGCTCTTCGCTGGATTCAGTTGTTACAATGACAATTTTCATGTGCTTGCCGCTGTCGGACTGCATAACATCTTTTGTAAGGTCTATGCCATTTTGTCCCGGCATATTGACGTCAAAAATCCCTATATCAAAGGATTCGCTTTCCAGTAACTTTTTTGCCTCTTCCGCGCTGGCTGCTGTTTTTACCTGGTAGCCTTCATCGGACAGGGTAAAATCCACAATTTTCAATACGGTAGGCGCATCATCCACTGCTAATACTTTTTTCATATTCACTCCTTATGATTGCTGTTTTCCACATAGGGGAAACGAATTGAAACAGATACGTCCCTTTCGTTTCCGTTTTCTGTATGATTTTTCAGGGTATATATTGAAATATCGGCGCCGTGGTTTTCAATAACCCGTTTTACCACAGTTAGCCCTATCCCGGCGCCAAATTCCTCCATGCTATATCCTTCATGCGACACTGTGCTCATTCTGTAAAAAGGCTCAAAGATCATGTTTTCATGAACTCCTGTTATACCAATGCTGTCATCCTGGTTTTTATAGGCGGGATTGAGTATCTTGATTTCCAGATAGCTGTCTTTCATAAAAAAGATGACATAGATGGAATCTGCCTTCTCGGAATATTTCATGGCATTGATCAATAGTTCCCGAAACGCGGATTCCATCACTTCCTTGTTATACACAATCTGTTTTTTTGCAGCAAAAGGCGGCAGGGAACTGATGGACAGTCTCTGG
>JAOUOA010000638.1 GCA_029880625.1 Spirochaetia bacterium | reverse complement strand
CTTTGGCTTTACTGATTTTTCATTTTTGCCGAACAAAGAGGTATGCCGATCGATTCTTCACTCAGAGCGGAACTCATCCGAAAAGGAAATGAAGCCTTTAATGCAGGAGATTATCCTCTTGCCAAAAAGCTGTTTATACAGGCATCTTATAAAGATGGTTTGGTTCGGCTGGGCGATTATTACATGTATGAAAAGCGTCTGCCTCTTCTGGCCTACGGATATTATAAAAAAGCAGGAGCAGGGGCTAAAATTCAGGATATTCAGAGACGAATGATTGGAGCGCTATCTGAATGGATAGGAAAAGATAAAATTAAGCCGGAATCTCTTTCCAGTTTTCCCAGAAGAGCCCCTCTGCCGGAAGCTGATCAGGACGGCATGATTCCTGTTTCTGTAAGCCCACAATTAAAAGAAGCAGCCCTGAAAATATTAAGCGGTAAATAAGGAGAAAAGGAGTTTTTCGTTATGTCAAAATCCCTGAATTCAGGGCTTCAATCCTCATTCCAATGCATAAAAAACTCAATTGAATAATTGAATAGGGTTTAAATTTATTCAATATTATTCAATTATTGTAAAAATTCCTTGACCGGATTAAAAAATATTTAATAATATATAGTATAATTTATATACTACTAAAACGGCATGATTTATATGAATTAAAAAAGCGCTGATGTTATAATTTAATTGTTCTCAAAATGATTTTTCTAAAACAAAGAAAGCAAATCTATATTGAACCTGCAATCCGGACTGTGGTGGGAGCCGTTCTTTTAATTGTAATTTCGATTGAGTATTTAACGCATCCTCATTTTCATCCTATTCTTTTTTTTGTCGGCTTTATTGGTTTAAATTTCTTCCAGTCAGGGTTTAGCGGATTCTGCGGTATGGAAAAAATTTTAAAAGCTTTTAAGTTCAAAAGTGAAAAAGAGGAAATTAAAAGCCTGGGAGAACAGATCGGCAGGGCAAAAGCGGATCAGGAGTATCTTAAAACTCTGAATCTTCTGGAAGAGGCAATTGTAGAAATTGACAGTGAAAATAAGATTATCCGCGTATCTGATTCCTTTTCCAATGTTCTGCAGTGCGACTGCAGCAGCAGTCCTTCCTGTACAGCCTGCACCTGCAATGATAGCTGTTTGGGGAATTCATTTTTTAAATATCTTCTAGAAGGAGAGGTAAATGAATTACAGGAAAAATTTGAAGCTTTGCGAAAAGAAAAAAATCTTCCTCTCAATACTCATTTTAAAATCAAAGATTTTCATGGAAAAGAAAAGGTCATTGAAGGTAAATTCCTTTACACAACCGGTGAAGGATCATCAGAGGCAAAGGGCTGCATTAAAGGGATTCTCCATGATCTTACAGATACCATTCATCATGAAAAAAGGATCCTTCATTTAACGCTTCATGATTCCCTTACAGGGCTTCCCAACAGAATTTTATTTACTGACCGCCTGGAACAGACCATTAATTTTTCCCGGAGAAATGACAGAGTTTTTGCTCTGATGTTTATCGATGTGGATTCCTTTAAATCATTCAATGAAACGTACGGGCATCGTTTTTCCGATGATTTTCTGGTGGAACTTGCCGGAGCTCTCAAAAGGAATATGCGTGAGATGGATTCGCTGTCGCGATGGGGAAGCGATGAATTTGTGGTTCTTCTGACGGATTTCAAAGATCCTTCTGAAATTAAAAAAATTGCCGTTTCTTTTTTTCAAAGGGTTACTGCAGAGCTTCAAAGACAGTTTTCCAGTATTGAAGTTTCATTGAGTTCAGGAATTGTTATTTATCCTGACGACGGCCAGTCCTCTGAGCAGCTCTTTTTACAGGCGAACCGGGCCCTGGAAAAAGCAAAATCTAAGGATACAAACAGTTTTGTTTTTTATAGCGATGTGTTCAAGGAGAGTTTTGAAAATTTTGACGGGGATATTACAACAAAACTTAAGCATGGAATTCTAAATGATAAAATCCAGGTGCATTACCAGCCTATCATCAATGCAAAAACTGGAGAAATCGTTTCGTATGAAGCGTTTGCAAGATGGCTTGATGATGATTACGGTTGGGTGAATCCGAAATTATTTATACAGATGACAGAAAATCTTGGCTTGATCCATCAGTTTGGAAAAA
>JAOUOA010000637.1 GCA_029880625.1 Spirochaetia bacterium | reverse complement strand
CCAGTTTGCTGTCGTCTGCAACCACCACAAACTGCTTTGCCGATGCATGTACAATCTTTTCCAGTGTATGTGCAGCGCCTCCGCCTTTAATGAGATTCAGAGAAGGATCAATTTCATCAGCTCCGTCAATACTGATATCGAGAAATCCCAGAGCCTGGACGGGAAAGACCTTGAGCCCGGATGAAATCGCTATATTCATGGATTGAAAAGAGGTTGTTACACATTCTATCTGAAGATTTTCTTCTTTTGCCCTGCGGCCCAGTTCCTGAATTACAAATGCCGCCGTGGAGCCAGTTCCAAGCCCCACTTTCTGTCCTGATTTGACAAGCTCTGCCGCCTTCAGGGCGGCTGCTTTTTTCTGTTCTGTATTGGATGCTACGTCTTTCATATTTTATTCCTGATCATTAAAATTCATTGGGGAGCAGAAAAACAACAGATAAAAAATGAAATGATTGAGATCAATGAACACAGATTACGCAATCAAAGTTTTTTTAGCTCGGATATTGCATCCTCTGCCGCCTGCAGAGGGCTTGCTTTCCCGCTCAATACCGTTTTTTCTTTCGCAGAAAGAATCCGGTGAACATCTGTATTGGACCAGAAATTTTCCTGAATGAAGCGGTTTATTACTTCATAAAACCAGTATTTTGACTGTTCCTTTCTCTGACGGCTTAAAAAACCGCAGCTTTCTGATGCTTTCTGATAGTCTTTTAGAATCCTCCATACCCTGTCAATTCCAACTTCATTTTGAGCGGAACATATTTCTACGGGAACCTGCCAACCCCATTCCTTTGTTTGAGTAAGCATTATGGCATTTTTATAAATTGAGCGGGCATTCTGAGCTCTTTGAAGGTTATCGCCGTCCGCTTTATTGATCACAACAGCATCAGCCAGTTCAAGGACACCCCGCTTAATCCCCTGCAGCTCATCTCCTGCTCCAGGAATCTGTACAAGAAGAAAAAAATCGGCAAGAGATCGAACTGCTGATTCACCCTGTCCAACTCCTACAGTTTCAATCATGATAAAATTAAAACCGCATGATTCGCACAAAATGACAGCTTCTCTTGTCGCTGGCCCGACACCGCCTGACATCCCTGAAGAGGGAGAAGGCCGTATATATGCATTTTCGTTCCGGAACAATCTCTGCATCCGGGTCTTATCGCCAAGAATACTGCCATGATTTCGACTGCTTGAAGGATCGATACTGAGAACGGCAGCTTTTTTTCCCTGTCCGAGTGCATACATTCCAAGCGCATCAATCAAGGTGCTTTTTCCGGCTCCTGGAGGACCTGTTATTCCAATCCTTAATGAACGTCCTGATTTTTCAAGACATGCCTGGACAATTTTTCCTGCGCTTACTCTGTCTTCCTTTTTTCTGCTTTCAACCAACGTTATGGCACGGCTGAGAATATTTACATCCCCAGAAAAAATTCCCTGAATGATTTGGTCTTCATTATATTTTTTAATCATAAACAGCGATTTCCAATCTGCAGCCTGAAACATAATGGCTTTTTAGATTGATCCAAAAAAATTGACTCATTCCTGATTTGAAATTTTTTCGATAAGAGAAAGAAGAATCGTTTCAGCCGAATCCACAATGGAGGTTCCCGGAGTAAAAGCAGAGGCAAGTCCTTTTTCTTTTAACAATTCAATATCACGGTCCGGCAGGATTCCGCCTGCAACAACGAGAATATCATCTCGGTCCAGACGATGAAGCTCATCCATCAATTGGGGAATCAATGTCAGGTGACCTCCTGCAAGAGAGGAAACTCCGACTGCATGCACATCATTATCCGCAGCCTGCTTTGCAACTTCTTCTGGAATTGTAAAGAGAGGCGAAATATCAACGTCAAAACCGAGATCAGCAAGGCCCGCTGCAACAACACGTGCGCCTCTGTCATGTCCGTCCTGTCCGAGCTTTGCAATCAGTATTCGCGGACGGCGACCTTCCAATTCAGAAAAACGATTGGAAAGGTCCAGAACTTTCTGTATTCGTGCATCATCTTTCATTTCTCTGATATAAACGCCTCCTGTGGCATGGATTTCCTGTGAGAATCGTCCAAAAACCTTTTCGCATGCGGAAGAAATTTCTCCCAGAGTAGCCCTGCATCGGGCGGCTG
>JAOUOA010000636.1 GCA_029880625.1 Spirochaetia bacterium | reverse complement strand
TAATGCGCTTTCTGCGTCAATAGTAGTTGGGATCAGCATTATGCCCCTAATTTCATCCCTCTCCACAGAAGCGCTCAATCTGGTGCCCAGCTCCATCCAAAACGGGGGCTATGCCCTGGGTATGAGAAAATTTCACGTTGTAATCAAGATCAAGGTGCCTGCAGCCGCGTCAGGCATAATAGCATCAATTATCCTGGCATTTTCAAGGGCAGTTGGAGAAACCATGGCGGTTACTTTGGCGGCAGGCGCGACACCCAACATGAATTTTGACTATTTTAGCGGAATCCAGACAATAACTGCATTTATTGTTCAAATCAGCCTCGGCGATACTCCCGCCGGATCCATTGAATACTATACCATCTATGCTCTTGGTTTAACATTGTTCCTGCTGACATTTATTTTTAATTTTATCGCATCCAGAATTGTAAAACGCTACAGGGAAGTTTATGAATAGAAGCACCAAATACCAGCTATACGGAATACTATTTCAGATTTTGTGCCTTTCTGCCAATCTGACTGCAATTTTCTTTCTGGTGATACTGATCACCAATATAATTGCCAATGGCTATTCATTTATTTCCTGGGACTTTTTAACCAACTTCCCTTCGCGCTTCCCGGAAAAGGCAGGAATTCTCTCTGCCCTGGCCGGAACCACCTTTATGATGATCATCACCGCAATGTTCGCCATTCCGCTTGGAGTGGGCACGGCGATTTATCTGGAAGAGTATGCAAGAAAAAACAAACTTATCAGTTTTATCAAGCTCAATATCCAGAACCTGGCGGGAGTTCCTTCCATTGTCTATGGGATTCTGGGTCTGACCATTTTTGTCCGGGGGCTGGATCTGCAAAGAAGTCTGCTTGCCGGATCCCTCACCATGGCACTTTTAATATTGCCCATTATCACCATATCTGCCCAGGAAGCTCTCAAGGGCGTTTCCGATTCGTTTCGTCTGGCCGGATATGGCATCGGCATGACCAGATGGCAGGTGGTACGCTACCAGTCGCTTCCGGTAGCGATGCCTGGTATCATGACAGGAATCATTCTGGCTCTGTCCAGGGCTATTGGCGAATCCGCGCCCATGATCATGATCGGCGCATTGGCGTTTGTGGCCTACGTGCCCACTACCCCTATGGACTTTTTTACTGTGATGCCAATCCAGATTTTCAACTGGACTGCCAGACCACAAACTGCATTTCACGATATCGCAGCTTCTGGAATTATTGTATTATTGACAGTGCTTTTATTAATGAATGCGCTTGCGATTTATATTCGAATCTATTACAAGAAAAATTACAAACATTTATATTCCTGAGGAATAAAACCATTGCAAAAACAATATCTGGATATTATATGTCAAAGAGTATGTTAAAGCCGAAGATCATAGCGGAAGAAAATTCCGGCAATGTGGAATCAGTTTTCCAGTGTAAAAACCTCGATATTTTTTATGACAAGTTTCATGCCGTAAAAAATCTGGATATAGATATTTACAAAAACAAGGTGACAACTCTCATCGGACCTTCCGGCTGCGGAAAAAGCACTTTCCTGAGAACATTGAACAGGATGAATGATTTTATTGAATCGTTCCATTTGAAAGGAGATGTGCTTATGGGTAGCGACAATATCTACTCCAGCAAGGTAGATCCTGTCGACATCCGCCTGCGAGTCGGAATGGTGTTCCAAAGCCCTAATCCATTTCCAAAATCAATCCATGAGAATATTGCCCTCGGTCCCAAAATCAATGGCTACACCGGAAACATCGATGAACTGGTGGTTACCTCACTAAAAAAAGCATACCTTTGGGAAGAAGTAAAGGACAAGCTGAAAAACAGCGCTTACTCACTTTCCGGTGGACAACAGCAGAGACTGTGTATCGCACGGGCCATTGCGATGCAACCGGATGTTTTGCTAATGGACGAGCCAACTTCTTCACTCGATCCCGTTTCTACCGCGAAAATTGAGGAACTCATTCTGGAATTAAAACAGAACTATTCCATTATCATTGTAACCCACAATATGCAGCAGGCCGCAAGAATCGGTGATTTTACCGCATTTTTTCACCAGGGAATTCTGGTGGAATATGATAAAACCTTCACTATTTTCACCAATCCAAAAGAAAAA
>JAOUOA010000635.1 GCA_029880625.1 Spirochaetia bacterium | reverse complement strand
GGTTTGATCTTTCAGCCGGAAGAAATTAAAATATCTGCATTTTTCAGTTCCTGACGAAGCTGATGCATTGCATTTATGTATTTTCTGCTCACCGTCCTTCTGGATGTATGTATTTTTTCCGCGATTTCATCCAGTTTCAATTTCTGGTTATGCCTGTAATACACGATGCTGCGCTCCGGTTCAGGAAGATTTTCAACAGCTTCGTAAAGAATTTTTTGAGTACAATGGTCTTCTAATTCACGCTCAGGAGAAATTCTGGTATCTGCTTCGCATAGAATGCGGTCCGTATCCAGGCTGCACAGAGATGTTTTTTTCAAAGAACGATAATATTTATTTCTGGCAATTGTTTTCATCCAATTCATAAAGCAGCCTTTTTCAGGATTAAAAGTGGCGAAAGATTGCCGTGCCTGCAGAAATGCTTCCTGTGTCATATCTTCAGCAGTCTGCATATGATTGCAGATTCTCATCATATAGAAAAGAACCGGTTTGTAATGCTGCAGATATAGTTTTTCAAAATCATTAAATACATCTCCGCAGTTCATATCAAATACCTTCCTTTTGTTTTTTAAGAAAATGAACAGCAAAAGGATTTGTATAAGCAAAAGCAAAAATGAGATTGGGAAGCCAACTCACCCACGAAACTATCTGATATGCTGTTATTGTATCAAATCCGAGTACATTCAGCAGAGGCTGTTCAAGACGAAGCGTAACCGCCGCAAAGGTAAGAGAAAAATTGATTTTCATCCACACTGAATGAGAAGAGTAATTTTGCATGAACAGGAAATATCCGGATGCTAAAAGCGTTCCCATCCACAGCAGAGAAGCCGTAAAAAATCCCGTCCTGGCTACAGCTCCTCCCATCGCATCAAGGGCAATACTCATGCCCCCTGAGGAACTGAGAAATACTGAAATAAAATAAATGTACCCGGGAATTTCATGAAGATAAAACCAGCTGCTGGAGGATCTTTTCAGAAATTGAAGGGGGCCGACAGCAAGAGCAATTCCTCCCGGAATAATATGTAAAAGGAAACCCGGTCGTGCCTCCCAAAACCAGTTATAAAAATGATAGAAAAATTGCCGCTCCGTTTCGTCAGCGTTCACCAGGAATTTTTCTGGAAGGGGCTCCGTCCAGAGATATAGATATTTCAACACAGTGAGAATGACAATGCATGCCGATAAAGCAATTCCTCCGTATAGAATATAGCTTCTTGATGTAGATTTCATAAGAACTCCTTTCTGTAGATATTTTACAGGAAATAGAGTTTCTGTCAATGGCTGAAGAATGAACGCTATGAAAGGAGGAATAAACGTTACATAGGGAGATCCAATGTAAAATGAAAATTTTAGAAATACATCCTGCTCATTTGTAATGCAGCATCGTTTTCAGACGGTCAGCATACTTTCTACCCGCTGTAAGATTCGTTTCATCTGAATCTTTCAGAAAAACCTGGTAGCGGCCGCCCATTAAATACTGAATATGAGAGATATACCCCAGGTGAATGATGCTCTGTTTATGAATGCGAAGAAAATTCTCGGGGAGCTTTTTTTCGATTTCGTGAAGCAGCCTGGCAGTTTCATAATCTCTCTTTTCCGTATGAATTACTGAATGTTTATCATGGGAAGTAATATAAATAATTTCGTGAAAAGGTATGAGAAAATGATTCTCTTTCTCCGTAACAATCAAACCGGCATTATTCAGCGTTTTTTCTTCCGCAGTGCTTTTCCGGACAATCTGTACAGCTCTGTCCAGCGATCGGGAAAATCTTTCACGTGTCACGGGTTTTTTTAAATAATCCAGAGCGCCCAGCTCAAATGCTTTCAGTGCATGATTTCCCATTGCCGTAATAAAAATAATGTAGGGGAGATGATGCAGCTTTTCCAGAACTTCAATTCCGTTTATGATGGGCAGATCAATATCCATAACACAATATCGAAACTTTCCTCTTTTAATTTTTCAAAAGCTTCCTGACCGTCCCTGGCAATGCCCCGAAGAATAAGCTCAGGGCGGGAAGAAATATAATCGAGTAGAAGATCTCGGGAGTGGATTTCATCTTCCACCAGCAGGACTGACAGCTTTTGCGAATTCATGATGCAGATAGATTCTCCTTTTTCAAGTTATGGA
>JAOUOA010000085.1 GCA_029880625.1 Spirochaetia bacterium | reverse complement strand
GGACTCAAAGAAGATATTCTGAATCAGGAAATGTTTACGATTATCATTTTGATGGCGCTTTCAACATCCATTATGGCGCCCCCGGCTCTTCGCTGGACGCTGAAAAAGGTTGAGCCGGATGAAAATGAACTGAAGAGGCTGAAGCTTGAAGAGATTTTCAGCAAAAGTCTTTTTGCAGGAGTGAAACGGGTTCTTCTTCCAGTCCGGTTCAGGGAAGGCAGCGGTCTTTTAGTGCAGAGTATTGAGGCGCATATTCTGGACCGCCTGAAAGCAGGGACCGATATGTCTGTCACGCTTATGTGTGTGACTGCTCCGGGCAATGAAGTCAAAGGGAACGAGTTTCTTTCAAGAATTGAAAAAGTTTTTGGTGAAAAGAATATAAAAAAGAAATCGGTGGGTGGAAACGATGCCTTAAAGCTGATTCTGGAGGAAGCAGGAAAAGATTATGATCTGCTGATTCTCGGAGCTCCTCAGATCCGAGATGATCATGAGATGCTTTTCTCTCCCATCATCGACCAGATGGTGAGATCTTCGCCGTGTCCGACCATGGTGGTTCAGGGGCATATTCAGGATCCGGACTGGAATCCAGAGAGGATTCTTGTTCCGACCAACGGCGCTGCTGCGGGAAAAATTGCAGCGGAAGTTGCTTTTGCAATCGCCTCAGAAGAAAAAGATGATGTCGTCACCATCTTGAATATTGTTAAGGAATATCCCGATGACTGGATGATGCAGACAGGGATTAAATGGGGACGAAGATTCGTCTCGGCACGGCAGATTGTCAGCGAGCTCAGAAATATGGGCGAGGCGCTTGGGGTAAATACACGATCTCTGATCAAAGGCAGTGAGGATGTGGTCCGTTCCATTCTTCAGGCGACAAGAGATGAGGAAATCGACCTTGTGATTATCGGAACGGATATCCGTCCTGGTTCACAGGGACTTTTTCTTGGCCCGACAGTTGAAAGAATTTTAAGACAGTCCGAATGTCCTGTCATTGTGGTAAATGCTTCATAAAAAAATCAGTCTATAAATTCAAAACCGACTTTGTAAATCCTGGAAGGGAGTTTTTCTCTCCACTTAACTTCTGCCATAAGAGGCGGAAGTTTTCCAACCTGAAGTATGCATTTAGATCCTTCGAGAAAAAAATATTCAGAATCATCCCGGTTGATAAAAATAATACTGCAGCCTTTATGGGACTGATCAAGAATCAGACCTGCAAGGTCTCCATCGAGCTGTTTGGAGTAAGAAGGATTATTTAATTTTTCCTGATCGATTACTGCAACTGCTATATCAAGGGATTCTGGTTTAAATCTCAGGAAATTTCTTCTCTGTTCAATCATATGTTTACTCTTAACTGAAAAGATCACGCCATTTATAAATAATTAAGGCGCACGAGTCAATCAGAAATTCTTGAATCTGTTAAATTCATCTGAAATCCTTTAATTACATATAGTGTTTTTGCATTAGAAAATCATGCTATATTAGAACTTTGTAATATAGAGGACGCTTTTTAGAAGAAATTTAGATTCTGCGAAGATAAGTTTCGTTGCCTTTCATAACTTTGAGAATGACTTTTAAGGGAATTTTTTATGGACGGATAGAAACAGAATTTATTTTCTTGGCACAGTTTTTCAGAGAATCTTGTAGATTCATTCTCTGAATTGTAGAATATATAGTTTAAGACTGATTTTAAGAATTGTCTGAGTTAAGTTTGCAAAAGGATCCTTTTCGAATTTAACTCAGGAAAGGTCTTTAATAAAATCAATAAGGATATGATTATGAAAAAAAGTTATTTGCAGTTTGCATTTATATTCCCGGTATTGTTTATTCTTCTGAATTGCCCCGATAAAAGCGATATTTCTTCAAGTAGAATTCAGATTAATAGAGCCTCCATATTGGAAGTGGCTCCCGTACAGACCACTACCGCTGCCTTTATGGAAATAGAGAACCATTCATCTGATGAAGATTTTTTAATCGGCGCTGAAACTGAAATCGCAGAGGTTTGCGAAATTCATGAAATGGTTAACGAGGGAGAAATGATGCGCATGAAAAAAAGAGACAGTGTTGCTATCCCTGGCGGAGAAACGGTTCTGTTAAGAAGAGGCGGTCTTCATCTCATGCTGATTGATCTCAAAAGAGAAATTCATGATGGGGAAGTCATCCCTCTTAAATTAAAATTTAAGAATGCAGAAGACATTCAAATCAAAATTCCCGTAAAATCGTTTGACAAAATCAACTGATTTCCAAATGCTTTATACCTTTATTTCCGTTTTGATTTAGAATATTGGTATAAAGAGATATGAATTGTCTGCAGTCAGAGCCTATCCGGACTGCATGAAGCTGAGTTTCTCAGAATATGTACTGTATGCGGAGGTCTTTATGATTCAAAAAATTTCTATCCCGGTTTTATCCGGTTTTATGCTTTTGTTTCTTTTTGTATTTTTACCAAACTGCGATAGATCAAAAAATTTGAAAGTCTATGATTTTGGCGGTGACTTTACACTTACGGATCAGGCAGGAAATGCCTTCCATTTTAAAGACCTTCGTGGGAAAACCGTTCTTCTTTTTTTTGGTTTTACGCTCTGTCCTGATATATGCCCGGCAACGATGTCAAAGTTACGAAAAGTTTATGAACTCCTTGAAAAAGATTCAGATAAAATTCAAATTGTATTTATATCGGTTGATCCGGAACGGGATTCTCCTGAGAAACTGAAGAAATATCTTGATTATTTTAATATGGGAGTGATCGGTCTTACCGGGAGTCTTGCTGATGTTAAATCTGTTGCAGAGCAGTATCATGCAAGATTTGCGAAAGTGACAACAGAACAGTCGGCAGCCGGATATCTTGTAGAGCATTCCACTTCGACATATCTGATAGACAGAAATGGCAAGGTGCGATATCTTTTCAGGCAGTCTGAAAATCCAAAATTGATGGCGTCAATCATTGAAATCCTTCTGGATGATAAATCTTCTGAATGAACACTGTTCAAATGCTGACCTTTGCAGTCTTTTTAGCGGCTGGAGTTTTTTATGTTTCTGCGGAATCTTTTGCGGTGCCTGCAGATGAAACAGAAAAGATTGAAAATCTGATCCGGGCAGTAGAAACTTCAAGTTTTATTTTTATCAGAAACGGAATTGAATACAGTTCAAAAAAAGCCGCATCGCATATGCGCATGAAGCTTTCGCGGGCAGGAAACCGGATTCGCACAGCGGATCAGTTTATCCGCTACATTGCAACAAAATCATCCATAACGGGCAAGCCGTACCTTGTCAGGCTGAAAGACGGAAGGATCGTTCTCCTTTCTGAGTGGCTGGGAAGCATACTGCAGACAATGTAGAGTTTTGTTCTGTTTCTTCAAAATTTTCGAAACAGCATGGTGACAAGAAATATCCCGGACTGAAAAAGAACAATCGATGCGCCTGCAGGAAGGTCTGCAATGTAAGACAGAATCAATCCTGAAAAAGCCCCCAGAATTCCAAAGAAAACAGAAAGAAGGGTCATCTGACGGAATGTCGAAGAAATCATTCTGGCAGAGGCGGCGGGAATTACCAGAAACGATGCGATTAAAATAATTCCGACCAGTTTGATGGAAACGACAATGCTGACAGAAAGGATAACAGCAATGATATAGTCATCTTTTTTTACCGGCACCTTTTCTGATTTTGCCATCTCTCTATCCAGGCTGGCATAGGCAATTCTGCCCCAGAGAGGCCAGGTGGCTGCTGACAGAATAGTGAGGATTCCGATAATCACCAGATCTGCATTGCTGACGGAAAGAACGGATCCGAACAGATAGCTGAAGGCATCAGTGGTAAGAGTCCTTTTCAGCGAAAGAAAGATAATTCCGAGAGCAACGGAGAGAGAAAAAAATATTCCGACAGCAGTATCGCTTCCCAGAATGGATTTCTGTTTAACATATGTAATGCCTGTTGCAACAAGAATGGTGAATGGTATGGAAATATAGAGAGGTTCAAGATCCAGCAGGATTCCGAGAGCAACGCCTCCAAAAGCGGCATGCGCCAGACCGCTTCCGAGAAAACTCAATCCTCTCTGAACAACGAAAACGCCGTAAAAGCTTGCTATGTAACCTGTTAAAATCCCAGCAAGAAAGGCCTTCTGCATAAAGGGCATGCTGAACAGTTCAAACAGTTCAGCCATCTGCAGCGCCTTTCAGTCTTGGATGAGAATGTCCCACATGGCCGAATGCAATGCGAAGGCATTCCCCTGTAAGGCATTCCTCGGGCTTGCCGTATCCAATGAGTTTTTTATTGAGCACCATGACGTGGCTTGCATGATGGAAGGCAGTTTCCAGATCGTGTGTTACCATGATGAGAGTCATGTCTTTATTCAGTTCGTCAAAGAGTCTGTAAGAATCTGCTTCTCCCGCCGCATCAATTCCCGTCATGGGTTCGTCAAGAAGTATAATTCTGGGATTATGAATAATGCTTCTTGCAAGATAGATTCGCTGCAGTTCTCCTCCGGAAAGACGCGTAAGGGGCCGGTTTGAAAGGTGCAAAGCTCCTACACGCGAAAGAGCGGATTGGGCTTTTTCTTTTTCATTTTGTTTTATGAAAAACGGCCATGATCTGCGAAGTCCGGAAACCACCAGTTCAAGAGCAATCCCCGGGAAATTTCTGTCCAGTGTTTTTGTCTGAGGGACATAGCCCATCCACTCAGGATTTATTCCGGAAGGCGTCCGATCATAAATTCTAATTTCGCCTTTCTCAGGTTCAATAATCCCGAGCAGTGAGCGGATAAGCGTTGACTTGCCCGATCCGTTCGGGCCGACGATGACGGTAAAGGATCTGTCAGGGAGTTTGAAAGAGATATTATCAAGAACCGTATGTTCGTGGAAATTTACTGAAAGATTTTTTACGCTTACAGCGGGATTCATTTTACAGCCTTCGCAATTTGATCCGCGTTATAGAAAAGAATTTCTTCATATTTAAATCTTCCATTGCGTCCTCCTGCAGGATCAACCATAACAATTGAAAGTCCGGTCTGTTCCGAAAGCATCTTTGCAGAGCGAATTGGATAAAGCTCTTCAGTCAGGATTGCCTGAACTTTTTGTTTTTTTGAAAGCAAGATGAGTTTTGCTATGTGCCTGGGAGTCGGTTCGCTTCCGGTAACAGGTTCCAGTACTCCTGTTTCCCTGAGACCGTATCTTTTAAAAAAATATCGGAGTGAAGAATGGTAAATAAAAAATTTTTTCCCATAAGAAGTTTTCAGTTTCTTCTTTATTTCTGCGTCCAGGTTCAGGAGTTTTTTGCTGAATCTGGTCGCATTGGCGCTGTAAATTCTGCATCCGGAAAGGTCGATCGAACAAAGGGCGCCTGTCAGGCCTGGCAGAATTGCTTTTACTGTAAGGGGATCCATCCAGAAATGCGGGTCCAGATTATGACCGTGATGATGATCTGAATCTGCAAGTTCAAGCAGGTATGTTTTCGGAAGCATTTGAATCATTTCAAAATGTTTTGATATGTGATTTTTTGCAGCCCAACCGTCCAGTTCCCTGCTTATGAAAAAAATCCCCATTGAGCGTTTCATTTTTAACATATCAGAGGGAGTCGGATCAAAGGTATGATGAGAATTACCGGGACGGATCAGGGTGTGAACGGTAATTCTTGAACCGGCGATTTCCTTTAAAATTGCTGAAGCCGGGTGGATGGTCGCAACAATGAATTTTTCAGCACAAATTCTGCTAAACGGGATAAGCAGGGATCCGACAGTGAACAGTAAAAATAAATATTGAGACAGATGTTGTAGCATAGAAAGACAAAAATGTGTATTATTTAAAATATTAGTTGGTATTTCCTTAAACTTATATCGAAATCATCCAGAGAATGATAGCTGAAACTATGATTGTAAAATCAGATTAAATAATCCTCAGATGCCTGAGTTTACTTTCATTCTCATTTCACAGACTGCCATATCTTATGTGTAACACGTATTCATGGACTTGAGATTAAGTTCCAGAATTGAATATGGACATGAACCGGTGAATTTACCCGAATCTGATAAAGCCAGCTTTTCTGATAGAATTAATTTCCGAAATTTAAATTTTATGTAAAAATTCAGATTTTTTACCTGATTGTCAGAAAAAGATCGTTTTCCACGATTTTTATGGTAAAAAGGTTGACAGAACCCCTCTTGGGCTGTAAGAAGTCAGAGAACTAAATTGGACGAATTATGCCGGCAAAGGCAACGAAAAAAAAGACAAAAAAGACAGTAAAGAAAGAATCGGCAGAGGGCTACAGCCTCGGGGATTATGTCGTATACCCTATGCATGGTGTAGGCCAGATCAATGCCATTCAAAACCAGGTTATTCTCGGTAAAAGAAAGCAGTGTTATGTGCTGGAAATACTCAGCAGTAAAATGAAAGTAATGATACCGGTTGAAAATGCAAAAGAAATCGGAATCCGTCCCATCATAAAGAAAAGAGAAGTAAAGAAAATTATGGATCTTCTTCAAAAAGATGAAGTGGATACGGAAGAAGACTGGAAGATTCGGTATCAAAACAACATGAATAAGATTAAATCCGGCTCGATTCAATCAGTAGCCGAGGTATGCAGGAACTTATACAAACGTGCCAAAGATAAAGAATTATCGCTTATGGAAAGACGGCTTTATGAATCAGCTTACAATCTTATCTCAAGCGAGATTGCTCTTTCAAAAGGAATTTCTGTTGAAGAAGCAGGCAATTTAATATCTGAAGTACTATCCTGATCCTGATTTTCTTTTTTGTGATTTTTCCAATTGGTTCAAATTTTTCCTTATGGATTTGAACTATGAATCATATATATAAAATTATCGCCGTAGTAGCGGCCACAGCAATTGCTTATCTTGTTTCTTCTTTTGGAGAAAATCAATTTAATCCGATTTCCGCTTTTGCGGTTACGGGTCTGGTGCTTGTTTTTTCAAGTGTAATTCTGTTTCTGGATAAAATCGTTAAAAGCATATCAGGCGATTCTCTCCTTTATGTTTTAACGGGAACTCTTCTCGGACTTATTTTTGGACATTATCTTTCTGAAGCATTTCGTTCTATGGGACTCGATGCACAGAGTTTTCGCGCATTGCTTTACATACTGCCCGTGATTTTATTCGGGTACACAGGATCTCTTTTTTCAAGATCCCCCGGCATACGGATTTCCGGCGGCGGGGGCGGATTTAAATCTGATTCCGGAACCGAAGGCGTGAAAAGTAAGATTCTGGATACATCGGTGATCATTGACGGAAGGATTCTTGATATTGCGGAAACGCATTTTATTGACGGACCTTTCATTATTCCAAATTTTGTCCTCCGTGAAATTCAATTGATCAGCGATTCTCCAGATCCCGTAAAACGTAACAGGGGACGCCGTGGTCTGGATATGCTGAATAAGCTTCAGCAGCAGCAGGGCGTAAAAATCAGTTATATTGACTACTCTGACACACGCGAAGTCGATGCAAAACTCGTTAAGCTTGCCCGCGAAACCGGCGGGAAGCTTGTCACAAACGATTTTAACCTGAACAAAGTTGCCGAGCTCCAGGGTGTGCAAGTCCTCAATCTTAACAATCTGACCAATGCCTTGAAACCGGTGGTCCTTCCAGGCGAAGACATTCTTATTGATGTCATCAAGGAAGGAAAAGATGAGAATCAGGGTATCGGATACCTGGAAGACGGCACCATGGTTGTTGTTGAAAACGGAAGGAATCTTCTGGGAAAGGCCGTTCGTGTGAATGTAACTTCCATCATTCAGACCGCAGCAGGAAAAATGATTTTTACACGGGCTTCCGGATCACAGGATGATATCCCCCAGCAGGAAGAAGAAAGAAGCGGCGGAGGGCGTCATCAGCACAGAGATCAGCGTAGCGGAAAGAAAGGCCGACGCGAAAATGGTTATGACGGCGACCGTGAAAAAGAAACACAGGGAGGAGGCAGAAGAAGAAGATAAATCTTTCTGCCTTATCGGCCCTTATGCATCCATAAGTGATTCAAAGGGCCGTGTCCTTTTCCGAAACCCGGCGCATTGAGTATCGCTCCCGAAACAAAGTCTTTTCCCTTCTTTACTGATTCTTTTAAAGGCATTCCCATGGCAAGTCCTGCTGCAATGGCTGCAGACAGTGTGCAGCCGGTTCCATGTGTATTTTTTGATTCAATCATTTTCGATCTGAATTCTGAAAATTCTTTTCCGTCATAAAGGACATCCAGCGCATCGTTTGAATTTTCAATATGTCCTCCTTTAACAAGAACAGCCGTACCGGAAAGACGGTAAAGTTCATAAGCAGCATCATTCAGACTTTTTTCATGATGGATGTTTGTTCCAAGCAGAGCGGAAGTTTCAGGTAGATTCGGCGTGATCAGCCGGGATGTCTTAAAAATTTCAAAATAAACTTTTTCTGCATCTTCGAAAATCAGACGTTTGCCCGATGTTGAAATCATAACAGGATCTACGACAAGCGGTATATTCTTTGTGTATTTTTTCAATTGCTCCCATTCTTCGAGAAATGCAGTCATAATTTCTTTTGAAAAAAGCATGCCTGTCTTGGCTGCTTTGACGGGCAGGTCTGTAATCACTGCACGAATCTGGCTTCTTACAATT
>JAOUOA010000634.1 GCA_029880625.1 Spirochaetia bacterium | reverse complement strand
CGATGATTGGATCGCCTCCAATGCCGATACAGGTAGACTGGCCGAGGCCCATAGCAGTAAGCTGTCCTACCGCTTCGTAGGTCAAAGTTCCGGATCTGGAAATCACACCGACCTTCCCTTTTTTATGTATGAATCCCGGCATGATTCCGATTTTTCCAATTTCAGGACTGATCACACCAGGGCAGTTGGGACCGACAAGACGCGAATTTGAATTTTTTAATACGGGATGCACTCTGGCCATATCGCGCACCGGGATTCCTTCAGTAATGCATACAATCAGTTCAATTCCTGCTCCGACCGCTTCAAGAATTGCATCTGCTGCAAATGGTGGAGGAACAAATATCATGGAAGAATTTGCTCCGGTTTCTTTTACTGCATCGGAAAGAGTATTAAAAACAGGAACGGAATTTTCCCACTTCAAACCGCCCTTTCCGGGAGTAACGCCTGCGACCAATTTTGTGCCGTATTCCATGCACTGCTTTGCATGAAAAGAACCTTCTTTTCCTGTAATCCCCTGTACGACCAGTTTCGTATTTTTATTTACAAGTACTGCCATTCTAAACCATCCGTTTTATTATTGAATTGACTGCGCTACAAGTTTTGCCGCTTCGCCAAGCTCTTCAGCTGTTTTCAAAGAAAGTCCGGATTTATCCAGAATTTCTCTTGCAAGATCCGCATTGGTTCCCCTCAGTCTGACGACAAGAGGTACGGTAATATTTACATTTTTCGCAGCTTCAACAATACCATTGGCTACACGATCGCACTGAACGATCCCGCCGAAGATATTCACAAAGATAGCTTTTACATGAGGATCGCCGAGAATAATCTTAAAACCGTTTGAGACGGTTTCGACATTTGCCCCTCCGCCTACATCAAGAAAATTTGCAGGTTCTGCTCCTGCAAGTTTTACAATATCCATGGTCGCCATGGCAAGACCTGCCCCGTTTACCATGCAGCCAACATTCCCGTCCAGCTTAATGTAATTGAGATTATATTCAGATGCCTCTACTTCAAGAGGATCTTCTTCTGTGATATCCCTCATAGCGGCGGTATCCGGATGTCTGTAAAGTGCATTATCGTCTATGGAAAGTTTGCAGTCGAGAGCAATCAATTCAGAGGTTTTTGTTAAAACCAGCGGATTGATTTCAAGCATGGATGCATCCTCTTCATCGTATGCTTTCCATAATTTTTTAAAAAAAACGGCTCCCTGTTTGTGAGCTTCTTTGGGTACTTCCAGATGAAATAAAAGCTCTCTGATCTGCCATGGCTGAATGCCCAAAGCGGGTTCAACTTCGATCTTAAAAATTTTTTCAGGAGTTTTCGCTGCAACTTCTTCAATATCCATTCCGCCTTCCGTGGAGACCATGAAAATGGGTTTGGAAACAGTCCTGTCTACTAGAATACTTAAATAAAATTCTTTTGCAATTTCAGTTCCTTTTTCAAGATATACTGTGGAGATTTTCTTTCCAGTTCCTGCAGTCTGATGGGTTATAATATAATTTCCAAGCATGGCTTCAGTGAATTTGCGTGCATCTTCAGCTGAAGTTGCGACTTTAACGCCTCCTTCCTGCAAAAGTTCAGAAGAGGAAGGGTCTTCACCGCTATAAATTTTTCCTTTTCCTCGTCCTCCTGCATGAACCTGTGATTTTACCGCAACAGGAATACCCAGCTCCCTGCATGCTTTTTCAACCATACCAATTTCTGTTACGGCAATTCCCTCAGGAAGATTCACACCGTGTTTTTTAAGGATCTGTTTTGCCTGATATTCATGTAATTTCATAATTGAGCCTTATCTTTTTATCCCCGAGAGATATTGAAAGAAAAAATATTTTACCGTTAATAAATTTTTCTCTATAAGACTCATAAATTTATAATTTTTATGTTTGATTTCAAACCGTTAAATAAAATATGATTAATTAAGATTAAAATGTGGATTATAGGCGACATACATGGTTGTTTGAAAGCATTGAATTCACTCCTCAGTAAAATCCCGGGTGATGAAAATCTCCTTTTTATTGGTGATTATGTGGATCGGGGGCCTGATTCAGCCGGAGTCATCGACCGTATTATAATAGAAAAGCATCGGTCTGTCTATCTTCTTGGGAATCATGAAGAGATGATGCTTGATTATC
>JAOUOA010000632.1 GCA_029880625.1 Spirochaetia bacterium | reverse complement strand
ATTTTCTGAGTACGCCAGCCCATGCCCATGCCAGTTTGGCTGGATTCAGAATACCGCAACGAGGCTCACTCCAGGCTCCGAGATAACCAGGACTGTTTACCTGTGTTCGTGTTTCTTCTTGATCCAGCCATTCAATCCCATTCAGACCGAGTTTATTCGCAAGCTCAATCTCATGCAGAAGGCGTTTACGATATTTCTCCGATGTGGCCACTCTTAAAAATCCAGGATGTTCATAGTCACAGTCTAGATTGAGTTCACTTACAAGATTCTGCAATAAGTCTACAGCACGTTCCATATAATGGTGAGCCTCGCAGGCTCTGGCTTTTCCGAAGCGAATGGCTGTAATCCCGAGTGTTAGCCCGAACAGGGTCATGTTAAAGCCGCCATTGCGTCCGCTTGCTCCAAAACCGATGAATTCGGACTCAAAGATGGCGATTCGTAAACCCGGAGATTCCTTTTTAAGATGATATGCAGTCGATAAACCCGTAAAACCTCCGCCGACAATAGCAACATCGACATCGAGATCCCCCTCCAGGGCGGGGCCGGGATGATATTCCTGCGTTGTCATCCAGTAGCTTTTTTCTTCAAATCTATCTTTATTCATATGAGCTTCATATTATGGCAAATGCTTCCAGGTCTGTCAATAAGTTATAAAAAAATTAATATCCTGATCTGTAAGATACAAACGGACACTATTTCCGGCATGATAGATGTAAAATTTTCTCTTTAACAGGATTGAATCCAGGAAACAAAGATGAGTAAACAGTTTAGTTAGAATTTGTAATATGCTGCATCTTCAAATGATTGTGCATCAATGAACATCATTTGAATTTCCGATGAATTTCATTACTTAAGATTCGTCTTTCTTCCAGTCAAACCTCCAAATCGCCGACGAAAGCGATACAATTAAAAAAACTTCTGCAGTAATGCCTGCCCAGGAAAGCACGTATATGTTATAGGTCATCCAGAAAGGACGTGCTGTAAAAAATATGTATCGAATAAATTTTGTGTTCGTATTCCACAGAGCAAAGCATTCAATATTCATTGCAATGACCGGAAGAATATCAACAGGATGCGAATAGGTATAAAATCCCGATGCAGAAAAAATTCCGACAAAAAGCCACATAAAAATCGGCCGGTTCAGAGCCGGATGTTTTTCCTTAAAATAAAAAAGTGCAGCACGGCCTGCTGCAATTAGATTCAGCGCCGCTCCTGTATATGCCTCTAAAAGAAAAAAATGAGAGGCAAAAAGAAGAGATGCGGTAAGAAGCGTCAGCAACGTAAAATTTCTTGAGTTTTTCTGAAAGGAAAATACGACAAAGATGAGGGCAAGAAAACCGATGGACTGAATGATATACGGATGCATTATGCTATATTTGACTTCTTTAGTTTCAAAATTCAAGCTGTAAAATTTATTACTAAAAGGATTATGTTTGAAAAATCACACTTTTTTTAAACCTGTAAGAAATATGAATGACAGATCTGAAACGTTCAACTAAAATTTCTGTGATTCTAAATTGATTTGCCGGACAAAGTTGAATAAAAAGAGTTGAGTTGATAATATGTATTATCCCTTTTTCATAAAATCCATTAAAGGAATGATTGTCCTTCTATCATGCACGATTCTGTACTTTATGATCATCATTTTACCTCCGTTTCTGCACTGGATATTCAGTATGGATTATCCAATCCGGGGTATCATAAATGATCTTCTGGATTTATTCTTTATATTAATGAAATTAATAATTCCTGCCGGATTATTTCTTGGATATCTTGCAGAAAAATTGTCTACCGGCCGACTTTATAAATTGTCGTTAGCGTTTGTGGTTATCTATTGTGGATCAGTTTTTTTAGTTATGTTTGAAAAATCTAATTTTCCGATATTTAACTTAAAAGAATGGTCATTATTTGTGGTTGTATTAATCTGGATGATTGTTTCGCACCTATTCATTTCCTTTCCTCTGATATTATCAGGAGCATTCGTTTTTGAGCGATGGACGAAAAAATAATATAAATTTAAAAAACAAAAAATGCAAGCGGAGCAGTTTCGATCCAAATTACTCCACAGAGAATTGTAATGCAAATGGGAACTTGCCGGTAATTATTTATTTATGGAATACGATTCTGGTTTTACTGA
>JAOUOA010000631.1 GCA_029880625.1 Spirochaetia bacterium | reverse complement strand
ATTGAATTAAGCAAAGATTTGAACATAATATTTTTTGAAAGATAAAACATAGCAGATAACTTCTTCATTTTTTCGTCTGATGCTTCAGATAAATGCATTCAGAAAATAAAAATATCTCCCGGCTCTTCCGATATACACATCAACAGTAGAAGTTTATGAACCTAAATTCTGAAAATGACAGACCCTGGATATTTCGCACATATGCAGGCCACACAGGCGTTAAATCCAGCAACAGCCTTTTTCTTGAAAACCTTAAAAAAGGACAGACAGGACTTTCCATCGCATTTGATCTTCCCACCCAGTGCGGATATTCATCCGACCATCCTGCAGCAGAACTTGAAATTGGAAGGGTCGGGGTTCCGGTAAATACTCTGGATGATATGATCCTTCTTTTTGAAAATATCCCCATTGAAAAAATGAATACTGCAATGACCATCAATGCAACATCCATGTGGATTCTTTCACTGTACATAGCTCTGGCACAGGAACGAAACATTGATATTTCTCTTCTTCGCGGGACAACCCAGAATGATATTATTAAAGAGTACCTTTCAAGAGGGACCTACATCTTTCCGCCTGAACCGAGTATGCGGATTATCGCAGAAATGTATGAATACTGCGTAAAAAATATTCCCGGATGGAATCCGTCAAATATCTGTTCCTATCATCTTGCTGAATCAGGCGCAGTTCCATCAGAAGAAGTTGCCCTGTCGCTTGCCAATGCCATGTGCCTTTTGGATCTTCTCAAAGAAAGAAATCATCTTTCAAACGAAGATTTTAATAAATGTGCAGGAAGAATCAGTTTTTTCGTCAATGCAGGCATCCGTTTTATTGAAGAAATGTGCAAAATCCGCTCCTTTGCCGAACTCTGGGATGAAATTCTTCTCCAGAAATACAATATTCAAAACCCCGACCACAGAATTTTCAGGTACGGCGTACAGGTAAACTCATTGAATCTGACAGAAGCACAGCCCGAAAATAATGCTTGGCGGATTCTTCTGGAAACTCTGGGAGTGACTCTTTCAAAAAATTCCCGATGCCGTGCCCTTCAACTGCCAGGATGGAATGAAGCCCTCTCTCTTCCAAGACCCTGGGATCAACAATGGTCGCTTCGCCTTCAACAGATTCTTGCATATGAAACAGATCTTCTCGAAAATGAAGATATCTTTACCGGAAATCCTGTAATTGAAAATAAAACCATGTTTCTGAAACAGGAAATCAAAGCTAAAATCGACGAAATTCTCGAACATGGCGGGGTCATCAACGGTGTAAAAAGCGGATTTTTAAAATCCATTCTGATAAAATCCTTGAGCAGACGAATGGAGAGAATTGACTCCGGCGAACAGGCAGTGGTGGGCATCAATTGCTTCCGTGAAGGAATCCCTTCTCCCCTCACATCGGGTCCTGACGGAGGCATTCTGAAGCTGGACCCCGGGGCAGCAGGCGAAGCATTAAAGATTCTGAAAAAAACAAGACTCAATCGAAATGAAAAAAAAGTGCAGGAAGCACTTGAAAAACTGAAGCATGACGCGAAATATGGAAAGAATATGATGGAAGCGTCCATACAATGCGCGCATGTCCGCGTCAGCACCGGTGAATGGGCTGATGCTCTTCGAAATATTTTCGGAGAATTCAGGCCGGCAACAGGAATTGAATCACAGAGAATTTCCATGAATGCAAAAAATCATAAAACAATAGAAGAAAGAATTTTCAAATTTATTGAAAAAACCGGTAAACGTCCGAAGATACTTATCGGCAAACCGGGTCTTGACGGACATTCCAACGGAGCGGAAATGATAGCCGTGGGTGCAAGACAGGCAGGTTTTGATGTGATTTATCAGGGAATTCGTCTGACCGTTGACGAAATCATACAGACAGCCCAGGAAGAACACGTGGACGTCATCGGCATATCAATTTTGAGCGGATCTCATATGGAATTTGCAGATAGGATTTCAAAAAAACTGAAAAGCGAATCGATGAATCTTCCCGTTATTTTCGGCGGAATCATACCGAAGTCTGATATTAAAAAATTAAAAGGAATTGGGATTGCCGGCGTTTTCACTCCGTCTGATTTTCAGATTATGAAGATTATGGAACAGATCCTCGAAATTATCGAACAGCATGCAGAACATTCCTGATA
>JAOUOA010000084.1 GCA_029880625.1 Spirochaetia bacterium | reverse complement strand
TGGTGCAAGAGTTCCTGGGGAATCTTCATCTGCATGACACAATCAGTCTGATTGAACCGATTGATGATAAAGAGGATTCAGTCTTTGCTTTCTGATGAAGATGCTCTGATATCATAAGTTAAACCGATAAAGAAGGTCCCTTTTTCCGTTTTTTTCTTTTCTTCGTAGAAAATCATATCAGTAACCAGTTCTCCTGCTGTAAGGCCGACTGTAAATCCAGGAGCTCCAGGAGCAATGACAATCGGCAGATTGAAGTAGCCCGGATAGCTTTCAAATAAAGTTTCCTGACAGATGCCTCCCATGACATGAATTTTTTCGGTTATATCATACTGAACGCCCAGCATGAATCGCTGGAAATTAACTTCATAACTGGAGGAAACAAATTGGTACTCGTAAAAACCATTTGTCCCGCCCGTTACGCCGATGGTAACTGTTGATCCTTCAAATTCGCCTGTAATATTCCCGAATAATGGTGTACTCATTGCCAGTTCTGCAAGAATGGTTACTTTAGGTGCGACCTTGAAGCCGAAATTGATTCCCATGAAGCCGCCTCTTGCAGTTGCCACATACGGAATACCGCTAAAGAATTTATCATTGCTTCCTGAGTTGATGGTTAAGGATGCTAGGCCTGTTCCAGCTGTTAAATCATGATAAATATAAGATTGGTCATGATGCCGTATCCCGCCTTTGGGAGAAATCATGATCTGATTGCTCAGTGTCAGTTCATAGCCAACTTCAAATTCGCCGTCTCTTGATCTGTAATCCTGGATTTCAACGAAAGAGATTGAATCTGCAGAAATTCCTGCAAAAGCATGGTCATGGGTATGGCTTACGTAATTGATTCCCGCAAAAATTTTACCGTTTCCAATGTCATGATAATACTGAATGGAAACAGGAAAAACATCCATCTTTTTTGTGTCTTCCCATGGAGTTACATCAAATCTTCCAAATCCAAATCCAAACATCAAATCATCCATGAACATGTGTTTTGAAATTGCAGGGTCTCGTTCTCCCGGCCAGATTCCGAGCCCCAGGCTCAGAGTATTGGCCTGCAAAGATCCTGAAACAGTTGAAAATGCTGCAACCATAATAATCAGGAAATGAATTTTTATTATTTTAATTGTATTCACCTGAGAAGAAATTATCAAGCCATAATCTTTTTGTCAAGAAGCATATAGAAAACCAGGATCTTTCCGACATTGTAATCAGGAATTTCTGGGATTCTATAAGTTTTTACAGTTGAATTTAGATGGAAGATTAAAAAATGCTTTCTTTATCATTATCTGAATATTGAAATATACTGGATCATTTAGTTTTTAGCTTTATCATGAAATGCATTCATACAATAAAAAGGAAACTGATTAAAACTTATCTTAAGACATGCTTCTTTCCTGTGATCTTTTTCTGTATTTCACCCGGTGTTGTTTCTCAGGATTCAAAAGACGGCAATTTGCAGGAGCGCTTTGAAAAGCTGGATGCTTTCTTTAAAATTCCTGATGGAGTCTACAGAGGAAGATATGAAATCATTTCAGGGAAACAGATCGCTTACTCTGACGTTGTTCTCTACAGCAGAGGGAAACTCAAGGCATATCATTTTTTTTCAGCTTCTCATGGAAGGTATGCAGTTTTTTCTTTTACAGACCGCTGGTATTTTTATGATCTTCTTCGTAAACAGAAAATTCTTCTGAACGGCCGTTTAAGAAAAGAAGCAGCCGGAGATATCGGTTTTTCTCCGGGGCTTTTATACAGTCTTTTCCTGGAAAGGAATTATGAACCGGAAAAACTTGTTCCGCTTTCATCGGGTAAAATCAGAATTTTTGCAAAAGGAATTCTTCCTGAAAGTTATAAAAGAATTTCGATTGAAATGACTGAAGACTATCCTGTGATTCTGGATCTCTATGATCAGAATCTGGAATTGTTTCAATCGGTCCGCTATTTCTACAGAAACGAAATGACGGATCCATCCGGCAATCCCGCAGATCAGAAAAACTTTCCCGATAAAATTGAACTGATGGAATTAAAAACAAAAAAAATTTTTCGAATGACATTTTACCGGTACGAATCAGAGATTCCGGATATGCGATTTATAAAAGAAAAAAAAGGAAGCAGAGGCTTTTTTTATGCTCCTCAAACAGACCATTCATCTCTTTCTCGATAGTATTGGAAGAAGCGAAGAATACGAATACTATCTGGATAAATTTCGTTCAGAAAGTCATCCTGTTTTTTCTATCCTGTGTCCTGACCTGGACAGTTTTCGTCGTGTCCACCGGGGGATCTTATTCGACATTCAGTTTCTCCAGAAGCTTGAGCTTTATCCTGCATTGATTTTGACCGGTCCTTTTGCTGATGAAATGGCGGATTACTGTCGGGAAGCGGAAGGAACGGTTTTAATTGAATTCAATCCTGAAGCAGGTATACAGGATCTGACAGAATCTCTCAATCAGGCAAAAGAAAAAAGGCTTACATCTTTTATTTATATCCGAAACGGGACACTTTCCAGATTTTTTTCAGAGTTTCTTCCTGCTGTATCCGGTAGAATTCATTTTATCAGAATGGCGGGTTCCATAAGAGATCCGTTTTATAGGCCTGTATTTTTCTATAATTTAAAAAAAGAGTCGGAAAGCGCGATTCTTCATGAAGATCTGCCGGTAATCGATCTTGCAAAAAAAATTCTTCTCATGCATCAGAGTCTTCATGTATCTGTTACCTCGCCGGTGAATCTTTTAAAGGAAATCTTTACCGTCAAAGGCGCTGGAACCGTGATCCGAAAAGGAAGTCTTGTCGTTTATAAGAATTCGTTGTCCGTGCAGGAAGTAAAAGCGATGGAGGCTCTTCTTGAAAAAAGTTTTCAGAAAAAATTAAAAAACCGCAGTATTTTAGAAGGGAAAAAGCATTACTTCATTGAAGAAAATTTCAGCGCTGCTGCGATTCTGGAAGAAAGTGATTACGGAATGTATCTTACGAAGTTTGCCGTGGATACTAATGCAAGAGGCTCGGGAATCGCCCAGGAAATATGGGATTCCATGATTTCAAAAGAAAACAGGATCTTCTGGCGGGCAAAAAAAAACAATTCAGTAAACCGGTGGTATCTTTCTCTTTCTGACGGCGTTCATAAATCCGGGGACTGGTTTATTTTCTGGAAGGGTGTGGGAGTTGCCGATATTCCGAACATCGTTCAATACTGTATAGAGAGAGAAGAGGATTTTGAAATCAGAAAATAATTTTATAAATTATTACTGAAAAATTTAATTAACTGCAAAGCATCGGAGAAATTCATGAGAGAAGATAATTTTTTTTATACAGAACCGTTTCTGCACCGGGAAGATAGAACCCCATACAGAAAAATCACTTCCGATTATGTAAAAGGAATTGATTTTGAAGGGAAAAAAATCCTTAAGGTTGACCCGAAAGGTCTGGAGCTTCTTGCAGAGGAAGCTTTGAAAGATGTTTCGTTTTTTCTGAGGCCTTCCCATCTGAAAAAAGTGTCTTCTATCCTGGATGATCCTGAATCATCGCAAAATGACGTTTATGTTGCAGAAACCCTTCTTCGCAATTCTGTCATAGCATCGGAAATGCAGCTGCCCACCTGTCAGGATACGGGTACGGCTATTGTGGTTGCCAAAAAAGGCCAGTATGTATGGACGGACGGAGAGGATGCCCTGCATCTTTCCAGGGGAATATACAATACATACAGAAATAGAAATCTCCGCTATTCGCAGGTAATTCCGCTCAGCATGTATGATGAAATTAATTCAGGTTCCAATCTTCCAGCGCAGATTGATATTTATGCAGATGACGGAAATGAATATAAATTTCTATTCCTGGCAAAAGGAGGGGGATCCGCCAATAAAACGTTTTTGTATCAGATGACGCGCGCACTTTTGAATCCGGAAAGTCTTGTGTCTTTTTTATCTGAAAAAATGAAATCTCTGGGAACGGCCGCCTGTCCTCCCTATCATATTGCTGTTGTCATCGGCGGAACTTCAGCGGAAATGAATCTTAAGACGGTCAAGCTTGCCTCTGCAGGCGAACTGGATGATCTTCCGCTTCAGGGCGCAAAGGACGGAAGAGCGTTTCGTGATGTTGAGCTTGAGAATCAAATCCTTGAAATTGCAAAAAAATCCGGAATCGGAGCGCAGTTCGGAGGAAAATATTTTGCTCATGATGTTCGGATGATCCGCCTGCCCCGTCACGGAGCTTCCTGTCCTGTAGGACTTGGCGTAAGCTGCAGCGCCGACAGAAACATAAAGGCGAAAATCAATGAAGATGGAATTTTTATTGAGGAGCTGGAAAAGCACCCTGAGCAGTACTTAAAAAACCGTACATCTGTGCAATCAAAAAGCGAAACAGTAAATATTGATTTGAATCTGCCCATAAAAGAAATTCTTTCAGAACTTTCAAAATATCCTGTTAAGACGAGACTTTCTCTGACGGGAAGGTTGGTTGTTGCAAGAGATATTGCCCATGCTAAATTAAAAGAAAGACTGGAGAAAAGCGGCGATTTGCCGGATTATTTTAAAAACCATCCTGTCTATTATGCGGGACCTGCGAAAACTCCCGATGGAATGCCTTCCGGATCGTTCGGTCCAACGACAGCAGGGCGAATGGATTCGTATGTCCCCATTTTTCAAGAAAGGGGATATTCTCTGATCACTCTTGCAAAAGGAAACCGTTCGGGCATTGTAACGGAAAGCTGTAAAAAATACGGCGGGTTTTATCTGGGATCGATCGGCGGTCCAGCTGCCGTTCTTGCGAAGGAAAGCATTAAAAAAGTAGAAGTGCTGGAATATCCAGAACTGGGCATGGAGGCGGTATGGGCCATTGATGTAGTTGACTTTCCCGCCTTTATCGTCGTCGACGATAAAGGAAACGATTTTTTTTCAGGAATCTAAGTTATAAGCTCAGGCTGTGAAATTGGTCTTTTGTTTTAAGGATTTGATGCCTGTCATGGATGTTTGAATATATACGAAGAGCCTGCTCCCACCAGGGTTCCCGAATTCGATGTGGGAGAATTGTCATTGTTATCGATGCCTGTAATGTTATTGCGTTCAGTATAGGCCCCCACGATAATATCGTTGGTACTGCTGATGTCCACATCATGGCCGAACTGGATGGAATTCGAGGAATTTGAGGCTTTTAAATATGCATCCTGAAACCATTCGCCTGAAGGGCTCTTTTTGAAGATATAGGCAGCGCCGGAACCGGTAATCAGTGTATTTGCAGCAGCAGAACCATCCGTATTGTCAATTCCTGTTGCATCACTGCTTTCTGAATAGGCTCCCACAACGGCAAAATTTCCGTTAATAGAAACACTCTGGCCAAAATTCATGGCGAAAGATCCTGCGATATTATTGGAAGGTTTGAGATAAGCATCCTGCACCCATGTGCCTGCATTATTGTAGAAAATATAAACGGCTCCATTATCTTCAACATCGTTATTGTCAGATGCAGAAGCATTTGTATTATCAATCACGGTTGAATTGCTGTCTTCATCTACAGCGCCCACAATGGCGTAGTTCCCCCTAATATCTACACTGTATCCAAACCAATCATTGGAATTATTGTTGGATGCTTTCAGATATGCATATTGAACCCAGTTTGTTCCGTTATTGTGAAAGATATAAACTGCGCCGGAATTCGTATTTGTATCATCGGAACTTGTCGTATCTCCATTTGTAATGGTTGTTTGATTGCTGTCTTCGAAGGGAGAGCCGACAATAATATAATTTCCGTCAATTGCCACGCTGTATCCGAATTGATCGTCACTGTCAGAGTTTGGAACTTTCAGGTATGCATCCTGAATCCAGTTTGAACCGTTATTGTAAAAAACATAAACTGCGCCGGATTTATCTTTTGATCCATCATCGTCACCGCTGTCAGCGTCTGCACTTCCAGAGCCATTGGTATCGTTGATGCTTGTTGCATTGCTGTCTTCGTATCTTGCTCCCACAATGGCGTAGTTCCCGTCAATTGCCACGTTAAATCCGAATTCATCGGCTGGGTCTGTATTTGAAGGTTTCAGGTATGCATCCTGGAACCAGCTTGAACCCATTTTTTGAAAGATATAAGCAGCGCCGGAATCGTTGTGAGACCCGTCATCGGTACCATTATGATTGCCATTGGAGTTTGTGATACCTGTTGCGTCACTGTCTTCGTGGAAGGCTCCCACAATGGCGTAGTTCCCGCTAATTGACACGCTGTTTCCGAATCGATCGGCGGCGCCAGTATTTGAAGGTTTCAGGTAAGCATCCTGGAACCAGTTTGAACCCATATTTTGAAAGATATAAGCAGCGCCGGATTCGTCGTGAGATCCATCATCGGTACCGCTGTGACTGTCATTAACGTCTGTGACGCCTGTAGCATTGCTGTCTTCCCAGGGGGTTCCCACAATTGCAAAGTTTCCGTCAATTGCCACGCTTTCTCCGAAGGAGTCTCCAGATCCTGCATTTGAAGCTTTGAAATATGCATCCTGATACCAGTCTCTGTCGACAGTAATGATGATCGTGGTATCTGCGCTTCCCGTTGCATTGGTTGCAGTAACAGTATAGCTTACTCCCGTCTGTACTGCAGTCGGTGTGCCGGTAATATTGCATGTTGAGGTATTGAAACTGAGCCCGGCAGGAAGCGTGGCCGAAATGCTGCATGAAGTAAGCGGTGTTCCTGTCAGGGTGCTTGGAGTGATGGTTCCGACATCCACGTTCAGATCGAATGTAAAAGGGCTACCGCTATAAGAAATTGTCGGAGACGCAGGATTAACTGTAATATTAATGCTTGTTGTAACATAAGTCGAGCCTCCGTCATTTGTTGCTCGAATTGTATAATCGCCTGCGGGAAGAACTGCCGTCGGCGTACCTGAAATCACACATGTTGTGTTATGAATGGAAAGTCCGTCCGGAAGCGGCGTTCCCGACGCCATGGAGCATGTCGGACTGCCTGTAAGCGTGGTTGGCTCAACAGCAGTAATTGCAGAGTTTTTAACGAATGTATATGGTCCTGGTCCATAGGCAATTGTCGGCGGCGCAAGACTGACTGTAATATTAATGGCGAAAGAATCGGAACCTCCTGCATTGACTGCAGTAATTGTGTAAGTATCGGTAGCCGTAACAGCAGTAGGTGTGCCTGAAATCACGCATGTTGTGTTATGAATGGAAAGTCCAGCCGGCAGAGTCGGCGAAGAGGTGCACGATGTTATAGGCGTGCCTGTCAATGGATCCGGTGTAATGTCAGGAATGAGAGAATCTTTTGTAAATGTAAAAGGACTTCCGGTATAAGAAATCGTCGGCGGCGCAGGATTTACTGTGATTGTAATATCAAATGTGTCTGAACCGCCTCCGTTATTAGCAGTGATTGTGTAAGTATCGGAAGCCGTAACAGCAGTGGGTGTGCCTGAAATAACGCATGTCGAAGGATCGAGGTCAAGACCGTCAGGCAGAGCAGGCGAAACAGAGCAGGTTGGACTTCCGGATAATGAAGGTGTGATATCTGTAATGGCAGTATCTGTAGTAAATGTAAAGGGGTTTCCTGTAAAGGAAATGGTTGGCGGAGCCAGGCTCACTGTGATTGTAAGATCAAAAGTAGCATCAGGAGTAATGCCATTTGTTGCCGTAATTGTGTAAGTATCCGAGCTGTCAGATGTGGGTGTTCCAGAAATAACGCATGTCGAAGAATTGAGTGAAAGTCCAGTCGGCAGAGCAGGCGAAATAGAACATGTCGGGCTTCCTGTAAGAATGCTCGGTGAGATATCGGTGATGGCAGTATCTCTGTAAAAAGCAAAAGGGCTTCCTGTATAGGAAATAGTAGGCGGTCCAGTATTTATGGTAATTTTGATAGTTGCATTTACATGTCCGCCAGCATTGTATGCTGCGATGATATAAGTTGTTTCTGTTTGTCCTGTTGTCGGCGTTCCGGAAATCATGCAGGTAGTTGTATTCAGGGTCAGTCCGTCAGGAAGGGGAGGTGATGAAGTGCAGGATGAAATGATGCTGGTAGTTTCTGGAGTAAGAATTACAGGGACTCCTGTCGTTAAAGTAAAAGGGCTTCCTGAATAGGAAAGCGTAGGCGGACTGGAGGCAATAATTTGTCCTCCCAAGCCCAATCCAAACAGAATAAAGGGTTCCCCATCTTTAAAATCATCACTGCAGCTGGAGAATGAGATAATAAAGATGATTGGAATGATTAGATATTTTCTTAATGATTGTACCAAAACCAACCTTTATTATGATATCATTAATAAATCAGGAAAAATTAATTCTGTTGGCGCCGAAACAGAATCAATTTCATTTTTTATAAATCAGCAATCCCTTGCAATTAAATAACACTTTTGAATTAGATAATTCTCATAAATTTTGAGAATATTTTCTAATATTAAATAATATTTTTTGAGATATAAAGATTTGCGCTTTTTAATCTTTTTCGGTGAGTTATAATGCATATCTGAGGTTTTTTCCTTGTTTTCATCATCTGATCAAATGCATGAAGTTGTTGCCTGCAGGAGTAATAATCAATCAGATAATTGAATATAGAGCGAATGAGTTTTGAATTAAATGAAACTATCTTTAATTAAGAAAGACTATGAACCGGGGCTGGAGGATCTTTTTTTTCAATCAATTT
>JAOUOA010000630.1 GCA_029880625.1 Spirochaetia bacterium | reverse complement strand
AATAACATTTGAATTGGAATTTGCCCAGGTGGCAGACTGTCTGACGAAAAACCAGTGGTCAGCGTTCAGGGCATTGAGTTCTTTTTGTCCTGAAAGGACCACCCTGTAGCCAGCACGGTCCTGAAAGAGATTTTCCTGTTTGCTGTTTTTAGATTCCAGAACTTGAATTAAAGGAGAAAGAGCTGTAAGATTGACAGAGACTTCGCCTGTTTTTTTAGAACCGTTTGTTAATGTGACGGAAGTGCCGAAAAAAGCAGTCAGAATCAGAATAAAATAGAAAGTTCCTCTGAATTTTTTTCCTGTAAAATTGAATTTATTTTTTTGTCTGTATAAAAAAAGAGATTTGTTTTTTGAAGCATGGACGCGGGAATTAAAAATTTTCATGGGTAACCTCATCTGTTAGAAACGCAGCCCCGGCGGAATGCAGATCACGAATCCGGATGAATTCTGACAGTCATTTGTATTGCTGGCAGAAAGAAGAAATAGAGATAAAAATCCAAGCTGCATGTCACCCTGATCCTTTTCTTTTTTGCAGTTTTGAAAACTGATAAGAGAAATGAGAAATAAGATGGAAAAAATGATGATGAATTTTTTTATTTTCATTCTGCTGTCTCCTGGTCCTACCGCCATCTTCAGAATATAATGGTCTGGCAGATTGTGTTCGTTATGTTATTCTTTTTCAAGAATAGAAGTTTTTTCATTATTTTAACTATTATAATATTATATAAATAATGAAGTGTCAATAAAGTAATGTGCGGATTTATATTTTCCTGCTGAAAAAAAGTTATTTTAGTTGTTTTGGACTAGTTTCAAGATAAAGAAGTATATTTCTTTTTGTATTCTTCAAGAACCTTATGGGCAGTCTTGTATTTCCCTTCAGACATGAGGTGAATTCCGAGATTGACCGGGATTCTTGGATCGGACATATCTTCCTTGGTTTTTGACTTTTTCATAACGGTTTTGTATTTGTCCACAACCACATCATATTCTTCAAGATTTTCGACCATTTCTTCAAAATTAGCCGGCATGGAAAAATCTGGGTCTTTTTCTTTTGTAAGGTCAATGGCGAGTTTGAATTTTTGATCTGCACTCTCGAGATCATTGAGTTTTAAATAAGTAAAGGCAATGGTCTGCTGAAGTTTGATATTTTTCGGATTAAAAGTTTCAGCATTTAAAAAATGGTTCAAAGCATTGGGATAATCTTTTTGATTGTAAAAGCGGACCCCTTTTAGAGTTTGTTCTTTATAATCTTCATAATTTGTAATTTTACTCATAATACCATGCCTCAAGTTATAAAAGGACAGCTCATGATTGATTCCAGATGGAAATTCTGTCCAGCATTTATTCTTCTTTTCCGCTTCTAAAAATATCGGTTTTTTTCCAATGAAGACTGTAGAATTATCTGAAGGAATCAGACGGATAACGGGCAAAATTCTAACAAGATTTGCTCCTGCCCCTACAGGATTTCTCCATGACGGGCATGTTTTAAGCGCAATTTATGTATGGGGAATTGCAGCTCTGGCCGGTGCAGGAGTCTCTCTTCGAATTGAAGATCATGACAGACAGCGTTCCAGAAAAGAGTATGAACAGTCCATTCTTGAGGATCTTGAATGGCTGGGCCTGTTTTCTTCAACAAATAATCCTGAAAGACTGAGCAGACAAAGCGATCGGGAGGGACTTTACAGCCGCAGTCTTAATATACTTCAGGAAAGGCATTCTGTTTATCCCTGCTTCTGTTCACGTCATGAAATTGAAAAAAGGCATCCGGGATTCCAGGGTGAAATTCCTTATGACGGTTTCTGTCGAATGCAGCAAAAAAAAGCGGCAGATCAAAAGATGGCATTATTAAACTGCAAAGAGGGGCGAAATTCAAAATCTTCTTTAAGACTGGTTTTCCCCGGCGACAGGCTTGAGTTTTTTGATGCAGGCCTCGGTCTTCTTCAAGAAATTCCCGAAACGCAGTGCGGAGATCCCGTCATTTGTGACAGAAAAGGCAACTGGTCTTATCAGTATTCGGCTTCCTTTGATGATTTTGATCAGGGAATCAATTTAATTATTCGCGGCGAAGACCTTTTGCCTTCGACAGCAAGGCAGGTACTTCTGGGAAGGATGATGGGGAGAAAACACGATGCTGTTTTTTATCA
>JAOUOA010000629.1 GCA_029880625.1 Spirochaetia bacterium | reverse complement strand
GAAACGATGGGAAAGATAAATCCCCAAAACAAGCAGCGCAAGCCCTGTCAGGTTGAACCATAGAGGCTGATAAGTGACAGTATCTTTGTTGAGATCCGTAAATCCCGGTATCTGCAAGTTTGTAAGCCGCAGGATGACGAGAGGAAATAAATTGAAAAAGGCATGGATGAATAAAGGATACAGAATATTTCCTGTTTTTTCCAGTATGAAGGCCAGAACGATTCCTGCAACAAAAGCGCCCGTCATTTGAAGAGGGTTCACGTGAAATATTGAAAACAGCGCCGCAGAGATCAGAACCGATATGTGCATTGATGAGACATTCCGCAGCATTCTGTAAATTACGCCGCGAAAAAGCAATTCCTCCGTAAGGGGTGCTACAAAACCGACAAGGAAAGCAGTTTCTATAAAAGTTTTTCCATTTAGAAGATCGGCAAGCATGTCTGAAAAAAAATCATGAATGGGAACATGGTCTCGTATGAAATTGTCGGCATCAGAAAGCAGAATGACAAGACCGGAGGATAAAATAGCAAGATAGAAAAGAAATTCAAAGGAAACTTTTTTTAGCGGAAATACATCATGAAAATTCATTTTGTTTAAAATATATCCTGCAAATATTGCGATAAAAAAAGAATGAATGGTGATGATTCCTGTAATAAAAAATGAATTTTGAAAATCAAATCCGGGATAAAAAAAATTTCCGATTGTATGATAGACAAAGCCAATGATAGCCACCAGCAGATACAGAAAAAGGAGCAGCAGGATGGAAGATCCGGCGGCTTTAAGAAGAGAAGATGTTCTGGAAAGAGATTTGCTTTGATCCATTGGTAAGGTTCATGGAATGCTGAGGTCCCATGCTGTCAAACCATCTTTTCACTGTATAAACCTGCTGACTTTTTTCAATCTGCTGTCATGGATTGCAAAGGAGCCTTCGGAAAGAATAACATACGGATTGAACGATATGTAGATTTGACGAGAGTTTCCTGTGTATTATTTAACTCTTATTTAGACGTAAAAGAATCTGAAAACCGAACAGTCTGCATAATCTAAATCTTTTTCATCTATTGATAGGTATGCTGTAATTTCTATATCTTAAAATTAATAATTCTGCTTTAATCTATAATAATTATTTTTAATTCTTTTCGTCATACAAAGTGAATTAAAAGAAACGGGAGGGCTTTATGACAAGCGGAGTTTATAATGAAGTATCAATTGAAGTTGATCAAAGGGAAATTTTTCTGGTAGATGACGGTTATATGCGGGATAGAGAACTCTGGAGCGAAGAAGTTGCAGAAGCACTTGCAGCACGGGAAGGGATTGTTTTAACAGATGAGCACTGGGAACTTTTAAGATATTTAAGATCGTATTATGAAGAATATCTGATTTCTCCCAATGTGAAAATTCTGGTGAAACATTTACGGCAAGTTTCAGGCGCTGAAACTGATACCAAAAAGCTTTACGAATTGTTTCCTCGAGGTCCTTCTTTCCAGGGCTGTAAAATCGCAGGTCTGCCGAAACCTACAAACTGTATTGATGGTTGATTTCTGATTGGTTTTAATAATTCAATCATGGAGTCTTTTCATCATGCTGATTTTTCAGGAAAAAATTTCTTATTTACCGGGGATCCTCTGAAAATACATCAGAGGATCCCATTTAATAATATTTCAATGAAAGGATTGAATGGGGTTTGGATTTAACTTTTTACCTCTTTTGATGCAATCGTTCTTTTGCAAATCAATCTATTCTGGATAGAGACCCTGTTGAAGGCAGGAAGGAATCTGCTGTAGTCCAAAAGGATTATGACGGTTCGTCAGAAATATTTTTATTTGCCACTTAAATTTATCCTTTGATTTTTCATGTTTTCTTCGTTCATTTTCCATCTTGAATATAGTCCAAAAGGTGTATTACTGAATCAGGTAAATTTACTGCGGTAATTTTACTGCAGTAAGAAAAAATGACTTTCTTTATCTAAAGTAAAATATGATTCTGCAATAAATTATATAAAATTTTCATACATAGTTACTGATATAATTTTATATGATGAAAGGATACGTCTAATTGAAGGATTGAATTTAGAAAAATGTACAATGATCCTATAAAAGATGATACTGAATTTTATTCAGAACTTTTAAGAGTCTTTCTCGACAGT
>JAOUOA010000083.1 GCA_029880625.1 Spirochaetia bacterium | reverse complement strand
TAATGTAGATTTTGCAATTTTATCTCTGAGTTCGGGGTTTTCACTGACTTTTAAAGGGGTAATAATTCCCCTGGAAGAATAACAGGTTCTGGCAGTTGCAATTGATAAATTATAGGGAGAACCCGTGACATCAGCCAGTTTTACAATGGGTCCGGTCTCAGTAAATGTCTGCATGTGGTTTTCTTTCACAATGACCTGAAAAAATCAATGCAAATTGCATTTTATGTGACAGTAAATTTAACATTCAAATCATGGATCACTCAATAAAAAATTAAAAATAAAATAAATCTCTTGAAGAGAAATGGAAGATTCAAAACAGCTGAAATGAATCAATGTGGAAATATATCCCGAGCATACTTAACTAAAAAAAGAATTACATAATGAGATTTAAAATTTTTCAGCAATTTATAAGGACAGTTTCATGAATGTTTTTTCAGATAATTCTCAATCAATAGGAAGGACCCCCCTTGTCAGACTGAATCGCGTTACGGAAGGATGTGAAGCGGAAATTTATGCTAAAATTGAAGGCAGAAATCCGTCTTATTCGGTAAAATGCAGAATTGGAGCTGCCATGATCTGGGAAGCAGAAAAAAAGAATCTTCTCAAACCGGGTATGGAAGTCATTGAACCTACATCCGGAAATACAGGAATCGCCCTCGCTTATGTTTGCTCTGCCAAGGGCTATAAACTCACACTGACCATGCCAGAAAGTATGAGCATTGAAAGAAGAAAAATCCTCAAAGCATTTGGAGCCAGTATCATCCTTACAGATGCAAGTCAGGGAATGAAAGGCGCCATCCTTGCCGCTCATGAAATTGCGACAAAAGATCCTGACCATTTTTTTCTTCCGGAACAGTTTTCAAACCCGGCCAATCCTGAAGTTCATGAAAAAACGACAGGTCCTGAGATATGGGACGACCTCGAGGGCAATATCGATATTTTTGTCAGCGGTGTGGGAACCGGAGGGACGATCACCGGGGTTTCCCGTTTTTTAAAGAAAACAAAAAATAAAGAGATCATTTCTGTTGCTGTAGAGCCTGAAAATTCTCCTGTTATTACACAGTCTCTGAATGGACTGGAAATCATTCCAGGACCGCATAAAATTCAGGGAATCGGAGCAGGATTTATTCCTGATGTTCTGGATCTTGATTTGATTGACAGGGTTGAAACCGTAAGCAATGAAGAATCCATAGAAATGTCACGAAAACTTGCAATGGAAGAGGGAATTCTGAGCGGAATTTCATGCGGTGCTGCAGCAGTTGCTGCAATTCGAATTGGCCGTTTAAAGTCCAGCAAAGGAAAAAATATTGTTGTCATCTTCCCTGATTCAGGAGAAAGATATCTCAGCTCAATTCTTTTTGACAATTATTTCAGCAATATTGAAAATGCCAGTGCATCTTCTTCCATTATATGATCCATAAAACAAACCGAAAATAAATCATGCAATCTCCGCTTCCCCTATCACTCCTGATGGAAAACTCAAAAAGCACCATCAAATCTTCTCTTGAAAAAACTCTTTCCAGAATGGACACAGGTCTTCAGAATTCTTATCTGCAATACGTGGATTCCTGGAATCATAAAGACAGAACGTTAAATTTCCAGGAGTATATGATCTATCACTATCTTCTTCTGACAGGATTTATTCATGCCACGATTTATTATAACGGCGCTTCTGTTCTTGTATTCGGAGGGACAGAACTTCTGAAAGAAGAATCAAAAATACAATCAAAATACAGCCTTGGTAAAATTGAGCTGGGTTTTCAGGAAAATGATAAATCAATCCTATTGAAAGGATATGTACCTTTGGAAATTGAATCTGTATCCAAAAAAATATCGGAACTGGATATCATCCCCTTCTGCAAGAATCTGTATTTTTTCAAACCGGAACTGAACGATGAAAGAAAATTGGATGTCTATACGCCATTGGAAAAAAACATTCATAATTTGATTTCCAGAGATCTTGAAAACTATCCAAGCATCTGCTTTTCACACTTTCGCTTCCAGAGTCTGCATGTATTTTTTGAATTTCTGGGCATGCAGAATTCAATTGAAATTACTGAAATAATCGTTAAACAGCTTGAAAAATATTTTAAAAATTGCGATGCTATTTTTCAGCTGTCTCCAGGATCCTATCTTGTGATTTCATCTGGAATTACAGGTAAAAAAATAGTAAACAGATTTCAGGGAATCTTTTTTCAGGCAAGGAGCATTATTCTTGACTATACACTGAAGACTTCAGATATAAACTCCATTCCTGAATCTTATTCTGATTTATGGAAGGAGCTAGAAATTTGACCGGCAAAAAATCCGATTCTCCTCTCTGGAAAGGCCGCTCTTCAGGCATGGTTAACGATATCATGCTGGAAATGGGCGAATCCATTTCGCTTGATATTGAATTATTTGAAGAAGATATTCGCGGATCAAAGATTCATTCAGAAATGCTGAATAAAATCGGAATTCTGAGCAAAGAAGAACTTCAGAAAATCCACACTGGCCTGGATCAAATCCGTGAAGAAATTATTGAAGGCCAAATGGATCTTCGCATTGAACTAGAAGATATTCACACTCATATTGAAAATCGATTGACTGAATTAACGGGCGATACAGGAAAAAAACTCCACACTGCCCGTTCCCGAAATGATCAGATTGCACTTGATACGCATCTTTATGTAAAAAAAAGCGCAATTCAATCAATGAAATCCATGTATGATCTATGCGAAGCTTTATTAAAAAGAGCCGAAGAGCATACAGATTTTTTACTTCCGGGCTACACCCACATGCAGGTGGCGCAGCCCATCCGCCTCAGTCATCATCTTCTGGCCCACTTCTGGTCTTTTCTCAGAGATTTTGACAGATTTCATCAATCATTTCAATCTGCAGATAGGCTTCCGCTGGGAAGCGGAGCTATGGCAGGCGTAAATTATCCAACAGACAGAAAATACATTCAGAAAAAGCTTAACTTTCAATCCATCTATCCAAATTCCATGGATGCGGTTTCAACGCGCGATCACATTATGGATTTTCTCTATGCATCCGGCGTTTTTATGGTTCATGCTTCAAGGATTTCTGAAGAAATCATCATCTGGAACTCAATTGAATTTTCGTTTATTACCCTTCCCGATTCGCTTACAACAGGCTCCAGCATCATGCCTCAGAAAAAAAATCCCGATCTAGCAGAACTTTCCCGGGGAAAAACAGGAAGAGTCTGCGGAAATCTATTTTCTCTGATGACGAACCTGAAGGGCCTTCCCCTCACCTATAACCGCGACCTCCAGGAAGACCGATTTCCTCTTCTGGATTCATCCAAACAGATTCAAATGACATCTCAGGCGCTTACAGAAATGATCCGTACAGCTGTTTTCAATAAACACAACATGCAGTCTTCGCTTGAAAAAGGATTTGCAACAGCGACAGATCTTGCAGATGCGCTTGTAAGCGAAAAGAACATCCCATTCCGTGAGGCGCATCATATTGCGGGAGATCTTGTAAGGGTTTGTATGGAAAATGGCTGTACCCTTCAGACGATTTCTGATGAACTCAGGGCAAAGATATCGCCTTTACTGGAAGACCGCGCCTTTTTCAGAAATGCAATTGATTTATTTAAAAGTGCGGATAAAAAAATCAGCGAATCCGGCACATCCCTTCCCAGACAGAAAGACCAGCTGAATCAGGCTCAGCAGGAACTTTCATCAAGAAAAGAAATTCTGAAACGCAATGCAGAACCATCCTGAAAAAAAAACTTCTGCAGAAATCCTTGTCTACGAAGTCATCGAAGGGTACAAAGAAGCCATGTCGCTTTTTTTAAATCCAACAGAAAAAGGCACCCCTGAAAAAATTCTTGTTTTTATTGAATCCATTGATGATTCCACAGAGGATTTACGACATTATTTTTCAGATCAGGAGGCCTCCATTCATTCACCTTCGCACTGGATTGCCATCCTCCGCTTTATCAGAATCAGCATTTCTCTTACAAATGAAATCAGAACTCATTACGATGATTTCGTAAGTTCCTATACAAAACTTTCATCCATCAGCAGTCCTGAAGAGAATCAGGAGCAGCTGAAGAATGAAATTGGAAATTTTCTATACAAGGTGGACGACCTGACGGGACGTCAAGAACGCCTTTTAAACCATCTTATAGAAGAAATTAAAAATATATTAATGGATACATTCGGAGTATGGGAAAATCCGGCCGAACAGTTTTTCCGAACAGAAATCACGCTGGATGCAATGGTTCGAATTGAAGAAGACTTAAAGGAGTTATCACAGCTCTGTTTTGAACTGGTTCTGGAATCCCGAATTATGCACGGTCTTAAAAAATTAAATCAGCTTATTATGGATTAAAATCCCTTTTCATACAAATAATTTCAGTTTTCAGAATCCCGGTTTCTTGGCGGAGGACGCCTGGGTCTGTCTTTGTTTTTTTTATTATAATTTTTAGGAATAAAGGTTGTAACAATTTTTGAAGGTTCCGGCGGTTTTGCTCTGGGACCGAATTCCCAGAACATAGCTTTTTGGATGGCTTCTTCATCCTGAACTGTAATCGAGTGCACTTTAAAGACCATAAATGCTTCGTAAAAAAATATTTTATTTCTAAAATGTTCAGGTTTATTTTTTCCCTGTGAATGATCTGTATAAAATCTTCTCTGGCTGATAAAAATCTGCATGAGCCGGTCTTTATCTTTCCCTGAAAGCTGAAGCCGTTTTGACAGAGGATCAATCTGATGGCGCACATAATTGATTATATTTTTTATAGGATGACCGAGAAAAACATCTTTGACAAGATCCACAAAAAATAATGCGATAAAAATCGTTGTCGTAAGATCCTCTCTTTCTGAAAGCATTTTATCTGCCACACCAAGACGCTTCCCGATTGAAGTATCCATGAAAGATACGGATCTTTGATCGGAAGTGTCCATTGCGCTGACAGATTCAGGGAAGAGAACCTGAAACAAGCCTGTTTCCCAGAAGGAAGTGAAAATTTCAGATGAGCGCCCGGTTCTGAAAATTTTTGCATACTCTTCCAGCATTCGCGAAGGACTGGCTTTTTCAATTTCATTTTTATTCCGCCGGATTCCTTTTACGCATTCTGGACTGAGCTTAAAGCCTAGCATTGCGGAAAATTTTGCCGCTCTGAGCATACGGACCGGATCTTCACGAAAGGAAATATCAGGATCTCCGATTACTGAAATATTTCCGTTTTTAATATCTTCAAATCCGCCAGTATAATCGATGATGCTTTCATTTCTCGGATCAAAGTAAAGAGCATTGATGGTAAAATCTCTTCTGGCAGCATCTTCACGCGGTGTTCCGTAATCATTGTCTCTCCGGAGCATGACATCAGATTTTTTTGACTTCTTTTTATCCAGACGGTGCGAAGGTACGCTGCGAAAAGTTGACACTTCAATGATTTTTCCGCGGAAGATTACATGGACGATTTTAAATCTCCGCCCAATCGCTCTGCTGTTTGAGAAAACCTTGCGGATCTGTGACGGTGTTGCTGTGGTAACAACATCATAATCTTTAGGCCGTTTGCCAAGAATCAAATCTCTTACACATCCGCCTACGAGGTAGGATCTGTATCCATGGCGGTTGAGACGGTTTATGACTTTGAGGGCATCCTGGTCCATATATTCCCTTCTGAGAGAATGAAATTCACGGTAAATTCTGCGTCCTTCAGGAAATGCTAAAAAGTCTTCAATTCTATTTTTACCGGGTATAAGGGAATTAATCAGTTTACGTAACATTTTTTTGTTTAATTTGCGTCATGCAGGCTGAGAAGCAAGCTAAAATTGAAAGTAAATTATATATTTCCCGATTACAATGGAGCCGGATCTATTTTTTATTTCGATTGAGCCAGACAGTGACAGTTTCTGATATTGAAATTATGATTGATTTTCCTCGGGGAGTAAAAATTCTTAACCTGTGAAATTAACAGAAAAAATCCATTTTTTTCTTCACAGTCATTCAAAGAAAATATCAAAAAAAAGAGAAAAAGCCTGGAATGGAGTTTCCATCATGATTTTTAAAGATGATCATGCGGTACATCCTTTCCGTATGAGAATCAATTATTATGTCCTTTTTTTCTTTATTTTAATGATTCTTACCATTCCTGCAGTTACCCTCTACTTAACAGTAAGAAGGAACTTAAACCCTCAGGACCCTTCTGTCCGGTTAGAAGGACGTCGTCTTATTCTGGTAAATCTTAAATACATGACAAATGAAAAAAAAATATACCTTGAGCAGGTTCAAGATCAGATACTGCGGCTGGGAAATTATTTTGAAAATGATCAAAATGATTACATCAGCCACTTAAATGAAATTCACAAAAATATATCTGTAATGAGATATGAGGCTGCAAAAGATGCTCTCGGACAGGATATACTTGAAATACAGAAAATTCATCATCATTCTAATGCATTTTTAAAATATACTGCTTTTCACAGCCTCAATCAAATCTGGAACAGAATTTCAATTTATGACAGAATTCCCAGAGGAAGACCCCTTGGATCAGGGATCGGTCACATTACATCAGGATACGGTTACAGGCCGGATCCCTTCAAGGGCGGTACTGAAGGTAATTTTCATCTGGGCGTGGATTTTGCAGCAGCTCCTCATACGCCAATTATTGCAACAGGACCAGGTGTAGTCATACAGGCTATATCCAATAATAATATCGGTTATGGAAAAAATGTCCGAATCCATCATGGTATGGGCTATACCAGCCTTTATGCACACTGCTCAAAAATTCTTGTTGAACCCGGACAGAGGATCAATCGGGGAGATGTCATTGGACTTCTTGGTAAATCCGGAAGGGCAACCGGACACCATATACATTATGAGGTACAGTACGGGCATTCGGAAGCAATCGATCCAATGGAATATATAAAGGTAAAGTAATTCAAGTATTGAAACCTTTCGCGTAAAAATAAACCATGACACGACGACCCATCCAGGGATTCGCATCAAGAGACTAAATCAACAGCTCCATTCCGTCAAATGCAGCTTCTCCTATTTCATCAATTCTTTTGGCGATCTCATCAGTTGTATGAGAAAGAATCAAACGCCGAGCATTCAGACGGTGTTTCTCTTCAAAAAGTTCTCTGCGGGATACATGAGCGGTCGGAGGATTCGTATTTCTCTCCATACTCATCTCAATCACGGCAAGGTCTGCTCCGTCAATGAGAGCAAGAAGACTGCTGTCAAATGCAGAATCTCCGGAATAGGCAAATATTTTTCCTGCGGAATCTCTGAATCGAAAACCGATGCTTTCAGGACGGTGATTGATTTTACAGGGCTGAATAAAGATCCCTCTCCATTCGATTTCTTCGCTTTGAATCTCCATATTTTTAACAGGAAAACGAAGTTTATGATCCCCGTATGCAAGACCGTACCATTTCATCCATATCTCTGAAAGACCCGGGGGACCTGCAAGTACCAATTCATTCCTTCGCTCCTGCATAATATCCATATCCAGAAGAAGAAAGGGAAGGCCTGCAATATGATCGCCGTGAAAATGCGTAAAAAAAATACAGTCAATTCGGCCTGTAGGGAAATTCATCTGACGAAGACGGTAAAGAGTTGTAGGTCCCGCATCAACAAGAAAAACTGTAAATGATGTCTCTATTAAATACGCAGAACAGGCTCTTCCATTTGCATTAAACGCATTTCCTGAACCGATTATGGTAATTTTCTTGATGTAATTCTGTTCATGACTCATCTTTTTTTCAGCCAGCCTCTGATCCCTGGAAGGGATCTGTATAGAAGATAATGGTAAATTCGTCTTGGAATGATTCTCCTCATCCAGCTGAATAAAACAGCATCCGGTGTAACAGGAATCCGGAGAGGCGGATTTTTTTGATTCATAATTTTGAAAATTTTTTCTGCAACTTTTTCCGGTTTCACGGGAGACAATCTCATCATCTTCAGAACAAAACTGCTCATATTCGTGTAATAAAAATGGTAAGGATCGCTTTCTTTTTCAAAAGAACTGAAGCTCTGATCCGTATACCTTACATTAAAGCATGCATTGGAATTGATAAAGCCGGGCTGCACAAGGCAAACATGAATCCCCCAGGGCTTAAGTTCATACCAGAGAGATTCGCTGATCCCCTCCAGAGCGAATTTGGAAGCGCTGTAATTCCCCATTGTGGGCATGGCCATCATTCCAGCCGCCGATGAAATATTGATGATCTTTCCGCTTCTTTTTTTCCTCATCTCCGGAATGAGCAGACGCGCCAGTCGGACAGGAGCAAAATAATTGATATCAAACTGACGAAACTCATCTTTCAATCCCGTATGCTCCACAACTGCGCGATAACAGACCCCTGCATTGTTAATGAGGATATCCACGCCGCCCCATTTTCTGGAAATCATCCGTATCGTGTGTTTTCTTTCTTTATCTGATGTGACATCCAGGGGAAGGATCTTTAAATGATCAGATTCTTTGATTCCTTCAAAACGGAAACGCTCCAGACTGCTTTTTCTGGCCGTGGCAATAATAAAAAGATTGTGTTTTTGTAATTCTTTTACAACAGCAAGACCGATTCCGGTACTTGCGCCTGTAATCAGCACTACTTTTCTCTGAGCACACACGATTGATAATCCTTTTCAACAAAGTCCTGTAACTCTTTCATATCACAATCCT
>JAOUOA010000627.1 GCA_029880625.1 Spirochaetia bacterium | reverse complement strand
TGTATCTCTGCTTTTTTTTTTGCTTTCGGCTGCTGATTCCGGATATTTGCTTCTTCCGGCCAGAGAGGAAATGAATTCTGAAATTCCGGATGTGCCGGACAGGATCTGATCCAGTGTTTCTTTTGCCTGAAGCCTTTCTTCTTCATTTTCAATTTCATTGATGTAGGAAACTTCGCATCCCCGGATAAGAATTTCCCTGAATTGATTTTCCGAAAGCGAAGAATCCAGCTGCGGCTTTTCTGCAAGACAGGAAGAAATGTAGAAGCACCAGCGTTTCAGATTGGTCAGTCCGAACTGATAGGGATGGATGTGCGAAGATCCGATTCTTTTTTCAGAGGCTGCTGTATGAATCCAGAGATGAAAAGAAGCAAAAACATCAAGGAAATCCGGCGTATGATCAAAACCGAAGTAAAAGGATGCTGTCCGGATCAGGCCTTGCGCATCGATGACAGGAGGGATCAGGATTGCGGTAAAGCGGTTCCGAAATGCCCGAGAAATGGTTTTTTCGGATCTTCGTTTTCTGAAATATTTTACTGCAAAAATCCCGGCAGTATTTTTTAGATGGACCGGTTTTGTTTCGCCTGATTCCGCCGGAAGAACAAGAGCGCGCGCATCGTCTGTCAGCATATTCAGTTTTTCCAGAATTTCCGGACCTGCGGTTTCCAGATTCTTGAACAGGATCTGGTTTCCGTTTTTGACAGCGCGCGTTAGCGGACCATCCTTCCAGATGATTTGTTCCCCTTCCGGTTTTGCGCTTCCAATTAAATCCGATGTCATCATGCTTCCGGAAAATTCAATGCTTTCAATTTTTTTATTTAAAATTCCGCATAAAAAATAAATGATTTCTTCTGCTTCTACATTGTCGCCGCATTCCAGAAGTAAATTTTCGCCTGCACCGATAGCCGCGGCTGAAGCTTCCAGCGCTCTTTTTCTGGCTCCCGCAGGAGGAAAGTTTCTGCAGAGTTCCTGGAAGTTTGCTTTCGTAAAATCATCGGTTGTGGAATTCAATGGAAGGAGCATGCTTCCTATTTTAAGATTCATGCCTGTTTCCCCGGTAAAAATTTCCGGCTGTGAAACGGAAAATTCATCTTTTTCAGAAAATTGATTCAGGATTTCCGGGAGAAAATGAGTTTCTTTGAAATGATTTAATTGGATCAATTCATCTTCAAAATCAGCCCGTGCAGAAAATTCTTCAGTAAAGATTTCAAAAATGAATTTTCGATCTTCGTCGGAACGGAAAGGGAGTATGTAAAGGTCGATCAGCTCCTGAAACAGTTCTCTTTGGTACAGTTCCAGTCGCCGCCCGAGGCGCTTCAGGGTTCGTAAATTAAAATGATAGGATTCCAGATCGTCGATTCCCAGTTTCCCGGCGCGGATGGAGTTCTCTACTTTCTGATTGACGGATACAGCGCAGGAAAACGCTTTCTGCGGGACGGAAGGATAAATGCTGCATAAAATTTCCAGGAGTTCCTCCTGCGGATAGGAATCAAGAAAAACGGAAGCAAAGGATTTCTGAATTTCTCTTGGAAGATGCTTTCTTCCTTCGAAGCCTTCCTGGGGATTCTGCGTTGCAATAAAACAGAATCCGTTTTCTGCACGGACTTCTGAACCGTCGCCTTCGTAGAGCGTTATTTTGTTTTCTGAAAAGACGGATGAAAACCGTTTGAGAGTTTCCGGTTGTGCAAGATTCATTTCATCTGCGACAAAAACAGAACCGGTTTTCATGGCTTGCAGAAGCAGGCCGTCTTCCCATCGGATGACGCCGTCCGGATGCATTCGGTAGGATCCAATCAGATCTTCGGGGACGGTATCTTCATTAAAGCTGTACCGGATCGCAGGATGTCTGCGAATCTGGTTGATGTAATTGATATAAGTATTTTTCCCGATTCCAGCATCTCCAATTAAAAGCAGATTCAGGTTGAGTTTCAGAGGATGAAGAATTTTTCTTAAATTATGGATTGTGGTCCGGGTCAGAGCAAGGGATAGAACTTTTGTCCCGGAGATGCCGGATGTTCCGTTTTCCGGGATTTTGATACCTGCAATTTCTACATCTCCCATGGAACTACAATACCTAAAAAAGCGGGAATGCGTCAAGATCTTAGTAAAAACCTCACAGGCGCGCTGAATGGGGGTTTCTGCATGAAATGGATGATTTTC
>JAOUOA010000628.1 GCA_029880625.1 Spirochaetia bacterium | reverse complement strand
CGTTGCGGCGGCACTGAAAGAAAAAGGAGCCTCCTCTGTTATGGCATGCGCAACGCACGGGATATTATCGGGACCGGCAATCGAAAGACTTCAGAGTTCCGCAATCGATGAAATTATTTTAACCAATTCCATTCAGCTGCCTGAAGAGAAAAAAATTGATAAAATCAAAATTCTTTCGGTAGCGGCTTTATGCGGAGAGGCCATTAAGAGAATTCATAACGAAGAGTCTGTGAGTTCTCTTTTTCTATAATTTGGAGGAAGAAAATGGAAATGAAATTAACCTGTGAGACAAGAAGCGAAAAGAAAAAAAATGCAAGCGGAAGACTGAGAAATCAGGGATTGATCCCTGCCAACTTCATCAATGAAGGCATATCAAATCCTATCAAGGTTCAGGAAAAAGATTTTATTCATCTTTTGAATAATGGGCTCAGACAGAGTTCTCTGATTGATCTTACTGTTGGCGGCGAAAGCAAGCGGGTGGTCGTAAAGGAAATTCAGAGAAATCCTGTTTCCGGCAATATTCTTCATATTGACTTTTTCGGAGCCAGAGAAGATAAAATGGTTAAGGTCAATATCGGCATTGAACTTGAAGGCACTGCAAAAGGCGTTAAAAAAGGCGGAGCGCTTGAGCATTATGTGCGTTATCTAAAAACAAGATCAAAACCTTCAGATCTTCAGGATATCATTAAAGTAGATATTTCAAATCTCGATGTCGGCGATGCCATCTACTATAAAGACTTAAAGCTGAACGAAAACTGGGACATCAGAATTACCGGAAATCCAATTATTGCAAGAGTTGCCAAATCAAGACTTTCTGCTGTTGCAGGGGATGAAGGCGCAGGCGCTGAGCAGAAACCTGAAGAAGAAAAAAAGTAATATGATGGGCCAGATAAATCTGCAATGAAATTAATTATTGGACTTGGAAATCCTGGAGAAAAGTACGTAAATCACCGCTCGAACATTGGTTTTAAGATTCTTGATGTCGTTGCAAACAACAACGACATTGAGATTAAAACCAAGAAAAAAAAATCTCTGATCGGACGGGGTGACTTTGAAGGCGAAGAAATTGTACTTTTGAAACCCCAGACCTTCAGTGAACTTTCAGGTGAGGCTGCCCTATATATTGCATCTTTCTTGAGAATCAAACCTCATGATATTATTATTATCATGGATGATGTTACACTTCCCCTTGGACGGCTGGTTGTCGAACAGGGCGGAGATGAGACAGCTCATCCTGCAATTAAAAACCTCTCCATTGCATTAAAATCTCCGGATTTTGTACGGGTCAGAGTGGGAATTGCAGGGGAAACCATGAATGATACTCCAAGAAAAAAATATGTAGGGAAAGAATTTGAACCCATGGAAAGCCTGCAGTTAATTACGATTATCAATGATGTTGAAGCGGCAATCCGTTCAATCACCCACGGTGATATTGAAGAAGTCACAGAGAAGTTTAAATATTGACCCTCTAATGCTGTTGACGATTTACTGCTTACTGTTTTAATTGCTATTAAACTGAAAAATACCTCCAAATAGCTGAGTGTAAATTAAATTATGAATAAAAATCTTAAATTTCTAATAGTCATTGTTCTGATTGTTTTTGTCATTATGCTGATTTTTCAAAAAAACCGCCTGAGGTCTCTTGAAAAATCTGATACCTTAACCTTTTATCAGTTCAGTCAGATGCTGACCACTGAAGGTCAGGAAAAATACGGCAAAATTTTTACCAAGTTTACAGAAACAAAGGGGTTTCTCGAGGATGATCCTTTTATCCTCAGAATTTCTCCTAAAGTAATAGAAGGGAGATATATAAAGCCCGGCATCATCATTGAACCAACCGATGATGCAGAAAAACTCAGAAGTAAAACCATTCCTTTTGAAGTAGAAAGTCTTCCCGGCACCATTACTCCGGAACTACTGGATATCTTGAAAAAAAATCAAATTAACTATATCCTTGAAAACCGCGATGAAGGCGGAATCCTATCTACTATTTTCAGTATCCTTCCGTTCATTTTACTGATTGGTATTCTCTGGATGTTCATGATGCGTCAAATCCAGAGTACCGGAAACCGGGCTCTTGCATTCGGAAAAAGCAAAGCTAAACTTTCACCGGAAGGAAAAACAAGCGTTACATTTCATGATGTTGCAGGATGCGAT
>JAOUOA010000626.1 GCA_029880625.1 Spirochaetia bacterium | reverse complement strand
TGCGGGAGATGAAGAATTAATTTCATTTCTTTATGGGAAAGGTTCTCTGAAGATTCTCAGAGATAAAATGATTCATGAAGAAAGGCTCTGGCAAAAAAAAGCGAAAGAATATTCTATTTATTCGGAAGCCCCTTTTATTGTCTATGATACTGAATTTTAATCCACAGCTACATTGGAAGTATGTGTATTTTGTTTTGCTTTATCAAGAGCTTTTTCCACTCTGTTGAGAAAATCATTTCTCTGCTCCTCTTTATGAAACGCAGCAATCCCGAAACTGCAGGTAAGGTGATTTACAAATTCAAAACGGTGCCTGTCAATTTTTTCATATAATTTTTCTATTACATGCTTTGCATGCTCGAGATCTGTTTCTCTGAAAAGAATAATAAATTCGCTTCCGCTCCAGCGGGCCATTGTATCTTCAATACGGAGCCAGTCTTTGATTAAACCGCTGAGTTCCGCAATAATTTTATCTCCGGCAGTTTGTCCGAATTTGCTGTTAATTTTTTCAAAATCATTGATTTCAATGATCGAAGCAGAGAGGCTATGAATTTCCGGATTTCTTTTAAGGCGTTTGATTTCGTTCTCAAGAATAGGTAAAAATGCTCCCCGGTTTAAAAGTGATGTAAGGGGATCTGTTTCTGAGAAGAAAGATATAATGTGAGTTCGGCGTTTGATTTCTATTGCATGCAGTGCAAATAAAACAGAAACGGTAATGAGAGCTGCAGATACATTGAATAAAGGAACTGATTCAGAAGATCCGTTTAGGAAAAAGGCTGTCGTATAAGCGGCGAGAAGTCCTCCGCTCCAGTAAACTCCTGTTAAGCCAAAAAGAAAAAAATAAACAACAGGATATAAAGGAAAAAGAACAGAAAATGCCCCGTTCATTCCATAATAAAAGTGAAGGATCTGCAGAATAAATATAATCGCTGCAATTGCATATAGAGATTCTTTATAGGCTTCAGGTTTTTTTATAAGAATGATAAGCAGAACTGCAGCAGCAAGAGAAGGCATAATCAGAAAATATCCCATTGCTGATTGCTCCTGCACAAATGAAAGATAGCCTTTGATGCTTCCGGCAGCAAATCCAAGGAAAATCAGTATCCATAAAAATAATATCTTTTCTTTTTTTAAGATTGTTTCGGGCATTTTACTGCACTCTTCCCCTCTTTAAGCTATGATGAAGCCGATGAACGGTTCAGAGCATTGCTTTTAATTTCTTTTAGAACTTTTTCAGCTTTTTTAATCAATGAGTCAATATGATCATTATTTTCATAGCCTGCCACGGCAATGCTGATGCTTATATTACCGACTTGATTGAATGAATGGCTTTCTATTAATGTTTTAAGTTTTTCTGATAGAAGAGCGGCATTCTCAGGAGATGTATCCACTGCTGCGATGATAAATTCTTCACTGCCCCATCTTGCAAATATATCCGTGCTTCTTAAATGGTTTAAAATCAGATCTTTGACTTCAATGAGAATCCTGTCGCCTGTCTCCTGTCCGAATTTTTTGTTAATCATTTTGAAATGATCAATATCTAGAAGAAGCAGTGATAAGGAAAGATTTCGATTTCTTTTTACAAAGTCATATTCTCTATAAAGGTTGTCCAGAAATGCTCTTCTGTTGAAAATCCCTGTTAAATAGTCGTATTTTGCTTTTGATTTTAAAAATAGATCCTGATTTTCAATGAATTTTGACTGAATTAATGAAATTGCAGCAATGGCAATGTATGCAGCAACGGAACCGAGCAGCGTGATTTCAGGGAAAACAGAAATTTTTTCATATTCAAGAAATGTGATCATAATGAGAAGACTGCTGAAAGAAAGGAACACAAACAATCCTTTTTGAAAACCGTTGATAAAGAAAAATACAAAAGCAAATACTGGAAACCAGATGAGATAATTTGCATTTCCAAGATTGAAGGCAAAAAGAAAGAGAAAATTTATGAAATAAATAAAAGTAAGCAGATACAGAGAAATTTTATAAAGTCTTTTGCCTTTATAAAAAAAATAGATACACACTGGAATAAAGATGAATGAAATCGAATGAATCAGTACATCTGCACCTGAAAAATCAGATTTGACAAATAAATGAACGGCGCCCAGCAGCAGCATCAGAATGCTGATCAAGGTTATATAAGGGCGCTTGATAAATTCTAA
>JAOUOA010000082.1 GCA_029880625.1 Spirochaetia bacterium | reverse complement strand
GTCTCATTCATTCTCCTCTCCTTTTTCATAACAGGCTGCGTGAAAAAGTTTCCAGATAATAATGCCCTCCTGCTTCTTTTACTGGATTTTGCTAACAACAGTACAACTCCAACAACGCCCCCAACTACACCTCCTCCCGTAGTTGGAACAATTTATTCAGCCTCGAGCATTGTTGTAACCGAAAATCAAACTGTTACATCTTTTACAGTCGCTCTTGGTACTGCCGTTGAAGCGGGCCAGACAGTTGATATTCCTGTAACGGGAGTAGGAACGGAAGGTCTCATCAGCACGACTTCTGCTGCAGGTCCTTTTGTCGCAGGACCGATCATCCTCACTTTTGACGATATAAACTGGAATACGCCCCAGACCGTATGGGTGCAGGGAGTGGATGACGGAATCAGCCCCGATGCAACAACTTATACTCAATTCACAATTACTCTGGGGGCAGTTACAACTGCAGATCCAAACTATACGGGTTTTGACCCGCCCGATATGACAGCCTACAGCCTGGATAATGATCTTGGCGCCGTTACGCCTGCAATTATAACTGTACCTGCATCTGGACTTTCCACATCTGAACCAAACCTTCCCGTAAATTTCGGCATTGTCCTGAACAGTCAGCCTCCTCTGGGCGAAACAATCACAATTTCGCTTGTTTCAGACGACACATCAGAAGGTACAATTTCTCCGGCAACAATGACTTTCGACAGCACAAACTGGTTTACGCCGCAGACGGCGACAGTTACTGGAGCGGATGATCCTTTCGTCGATGTAAATACGGCGTACACGACAACCCTGACTTCCTCATCAACCAATACGCTTTCTCTATTTCATGGAATGAGCTATACTGTAAATTTAACAAATGTCGATAATGATTCTGCAGGCGTTACCCTGAGCACAAATTCCATAATAACTTCTGAAACGCCGACATCCCAGAATGTGACGGTTTCGCTTTCTGCCGCTCCGGCTACAGGCTCACAGGTGCAGATTGATATTTTTGTAACCAATCCGCTGGAAGGACTTCTGACCACTCCAGCGTCCATAATTTTTACGGATATTGCTCCGGGACCGCAAAATATTACCATACAGGGCGTTGACGATGCAAATGCAGACGGCGATGTTACTTATCCGGTAACTTTTGCCATCAATCTTATTGGCACAACAGATCCGGCCTATACTGCCGTTCCCATGCCGACTCTCAATGTAACGAATACCGATAACGAAGTGCCGGGAATCAATGTAACTCCTGTAACAGCGGGAACTCTACCTGAGGATGGAACAACAACGGCCACATTTGACGTTGTACTGAATACTCAGCCTCTATCGCCTGTTACAGTGAATGTTTTCAGCAGTGATACAACCGAAGCGTCTGTGAATGTTGCCACATTAACATTTGAACCGACTATTGGATGTCCCGGAACAGGCAACTGCTGGGATAACCCCCATACCGTAACCATAACAGGAGTGGATGATCTTCTCGCTGACGGCGCTCAGAACTGGACCATTGTTACAGCAACCGCAACCAGCGCCGATTCAGCTTACAACGGAATCAATCCCGCCGATGTGACTGGCTCTACAAGTGATGATGACACAGCAGGCATTACTGTATGGGATCCGAACTCGGCCGGATTCAGTATTATTGAACAGGGGGGAACAGATCTTATTACTATTCGTCTGAATTCACAACCCGACGGAAATGTCGTCATCCCATATTCATACACATCAATTCTGCCGGGAACCCATGAACTGGTTTATATTAACTACATACTATCTCCCAATTCCGGGAATCTTACTTTTACGCCGTCAAACTGGTTTGTGAACCAGACCATACTCATGCGATCTGTAGCAGATACAACAATGGATAGAGCGGCTGCTGCAGGAGATCCAGTCTTTACTGTTTCTGTCGGTCCTGTTTCAGGAACCAGTACAGATACAACTGGCTATATCGGTCTAACCGTTACCGGTTCGCCTTTTGCCGGAGTCAACATTGAAGATGAAAAGTATATGTTTACATCAGCAGGAACACATCACGGCGGATTTGATCTGGATGCAGGCCTTGCCGGGGGAATCTACAGTGCAACAAACAATGATTTTAACGGCCTTGATGAAGCAGATAACTTCTGTATGATCGATGCAGTTTATCCAGGCGGTTCGGCAGGAAATTATAAAGCTCTTCTTTCTTCGCCTGCAGTCAGAGTAGGTTCTGTCACCGCAAATGTCGGCGATGGGCAGAAAGATTGGGTTTTCAAACCCAGTACAACCTATTATCGTGTGGAAGATTCTGCTCTGATAGGAACGACAGGGGCTAATTCGCTTTTTACATTTCCTTTAAGCGGCGGATTCTCGTCAGCTGCGCCAGCAGTTGGAGTTTGGACTGGAACCAATACAGACTGGACAACTGCAGGCGGTCCCGGAGGAATTGCCTGCGGAATCGCATGGGATATAAACGCAGCCGGTCCAATTGGAGGAGGCACTTTCTCTCCACAGCTAACAACATCTGCAGCGATTTATACGGGCCCTGCGGGATGCAATTCCAATACTGTGCAAATTCTCTGCGTAGAACAGTAGCTTTTCTTCGCATTGATGCAAATTCTTAGTGTGGAACAATAATACAATTTGCATTGGTAAATATTTTTTTACCGATTTCCTGCAGGAAAATTTTTTTCCAGAGTTTCTTCTGCCTGGAATATTTTATGATTCTTTTGTAAATCATGAAGATAAGCTTCAGTAATCTCAAATAGATTTTTATTAAGGATTATTTTACTGAATGAATTTAATGATTACAAAAAGACAGATATTTAAAATTATTGAGTGGATTTTCAAATGCAACATTTACAATCCATATTGCAGATAAAAAATTGTTTGCATAATCCATCGATTCCTCTATAAAATGTCAATTTGTCTATGAGTGAAAATCAAACTGAAAATCCTGAAAACAGCACAATCATCGGCATCGATCTTGGAACCACCCTTTCCGGTGTCTCCGTGTACAGAGACGGGGGCGTATCGTTCATCAATAACAGTCTGGGCGATATTTTAACTCCTTCCGTTGTTGCATTTGATAAACGATCCGGCGGAATTGTTGTCGGAAGAATTGCCAAGGATATCATTGCATCAGATCCTGCTTCAGGAGCGTCCCTTTTCAAAAGAAACATGGGAGAGAATGATAAAACCTACGAAATCAATCGCAAAAAATACACTCCCGTGGAACTTTCCGCCTATATTCTGGATGCATTGCGCGCCGATGCGGAAAGGGAGCTTGGATTCAACGTTCATCGATGCGTGATTACCGTTCCTGCTTATTTCGGGGAAGCTCAGAGGCATGCAACCAAACAGGCGGCGCGGATTGCCGGACTGACGGTAGAACGAATCTTAAACGAACCCACGGCTGCCGCCATCGCATACGGACTCCATAAAGGCGAAGAAGAAAAAACATTTGCCGTTCTGGATCTTGGAGGCGGCACCTTCGACGTCTGCATCATGGAGCTTTTCGAAGGTCTTCTTGAAGTTAAAAGCGTCTCCGGAAAAAGCCAGCTTGGAGGCGAAGACTTTACATCGGCGCTTCAGGAATTTGCCATGAAAAAAGCGGATCTGGATCCTTCCGCTTATAGTCCTTCTGATTTAAGCATGATCCGCAAGAGAACCGAGCTTCTTAAAAGAAAACTTTCACAGTGGAAATCTGCTTCTATCAATCTTGCAAAAGCAAAATCAGAGGAATCGCTGGAAATTGAAATCACTGCTGAAGAAGCCGATCAGGCCTATGCGAATCTTCTTGATGAAATGGTTGCACCCTGCAGAAGCGCCATGCGCGGTGCGGGAATTTCTCCCGGCGATCTCGATGAGGTCATCCTTGTGGGAGGCGCTGCAAGAATGCCCTGCATCACAGCTTTTACAGAACGTGTTTTTGAAAAGAATCCGCAAAAGCAGCAGGATCTGGATCTTGTTGTTGCGAAAGGAGCAGCCATTCAGGCAGCCCTCCATGCAGACGATAGTTCCGTATCGGATGTCGTTGTTACTGATGTTGCCTCGCACAGCCTCGGCATATCATCATCCCGCGAAATTAACGGACGCTATGTAAACGGCATTTTTATTCCCATTATAGAGAGAAATACTGTCATCCCGACATCAAAATATGAGTATTTTCATCCCATTGAAGAAAATCAGACTGCCATTGAGATTGATGTCTATGAAGGCGAGATGCGGATGGCTTCAGAAAATACATGCCTTGGGACCTTTGACGTAAAAGGAATCCCAAAAGGCCGTCATAAAAATGCCGTTTCTGTACGCTTTACCTATGATCTCAGTGGAATTCTTGAAGTTGAAGCGACCATTGTGGAAACAGGGGAAAAGTTTTCCCGAATTTTTAAACGCAGCAAAAAAGAATTAACTTCCGCTGATTTGAATTCTGCAAAAGAACGAATTTTTTCCCTGAAGGCTGATCCTCGCGAAAGGCCTCGTTACAGAGATCTTCTGGGACGCGCCGGACTGCTCTGGTCCGAACTGGTGGGAACAGAACGGGAATCCGTAGGATATGCCATAGATCAATTTGAATCGGCCCTGTCTGCCAATGATACCGCCCTCATGGAAGAAGCCTACCAAAGCCTTTTTGATCTATGCAGCGGACTTGACGGAGGCGAACGCTGGTAAATGGCTGAAGAACTGCCTGAAACAAACGATCCTTACGAATTGCTGAATGTAACGGAAAAGACATCTCTTCGAGATTTGAAGCGGGCCTATGTCCGCAAAATTAAAATTTTCCGTCCCGAAAAGTATCCCGATGAATTTAAGCGCATCCAGGAAGCCTATGAAAATATCCGCGACTGGATAAAACAGGAGGAGTTTTTCGGTTCGCCTGACGAAGATGCCGGTGATACCGAAGTAAATCCGATTCAATGTGAGTTTTCTTCTGACAACAGCAGCAATGGTCCAAAAGATCTTTTTGAAACTGTTTCTTTTAAGGAGACAACCGCTTCTGATGAAAATGAATTGCATAAACAAGAACTCAGATCTGAAATTGAAAATACAGATCTGCCGCAGGAACAATTCCATACTAATCTGGATGAAATTGATGATGCCGAATTATCTGCCATAAATCAGGAACTGCAGCAGTCGACCAAAGATCAAACTGCAGGAAATGATTCTGTTCATTTAACATCAGAACAAATTCCCTTTGATAAGGATTTTGAGGAGGCCGTAGAGGAATATAATCAAAAATATGAAAGCAGCAATTCCCGCAGTCTGGACTGGTGGATTCAAGCACTGGATTCTTATGAACCTGTAACGGATGATCTTCTGATGGTTTCAGACGAGGATCTTATTTTTGATCTTTTTGAAAAAGGAAAACTCGATTGGAGGCTTTTAATGCATCAGCCTCATACGGAGGAAACTCTGGATTTTATGCTGGATTTCGTTGCATTTTCTCTGGTACGCGGCGATGGAGAAAAGCTGTTTCGCGAATTTTCAAGCTCAGAATTCAAGGAAAAAACTGTTTTATGGCCCGACCTGGAAAGGCTTCCCTGGCGTTTATGCGCTTTCGGAATCTGGGATTATCCGGAAGAATCTGACAGGCTGCTGGCTCAGTTTCCGCCGACTGTAGAAAGCAGAAGCGAAGAACTGGATTATATTGAATTAAACTTGCCAGTCTTTGAAAGCTTCCGCAAGGCAGAGAAAAAAAAGCTTCTCGATCCGCATCTTTCAAAACTAATTCGATTTTCGTATCTGGAAAGAGCCGGCAATATTGCGGCCGAAGAATTAAAAGATTACATCAAAGACAAAGACTACCTCCCTTTTCTGAAAAAGCTGGACAGGAATTATTCAGATCTTCTTCGCCAGATTCACTATTCTGCAGATTACTGCATTGGGTTTGATACTGATCGCATCCATTCGCTTTCTGATGAGGAAATAGAATGGCAGGAGATTCTATTAAAAAACATCTACAATAAAGTTGAATCGCACTGGTCATCCAATATACTCGTAAGCTTTCTTATATTCGGGGCGTTTGGTTCCGGTGTGAGCTTTTTTTTCCTGGGATGGTGGGGTTTTGCCGTTTTTGCAGTCTACTTTCTAATTGTTCTTATTCTTCTTATAAGCCCCAAAAGCTGGTTTGTCTATCCAAAATATGTCCGTCCGCAGCTGATTGAGGGTGCGGGAAAAGGACTGATTCCTGAATACATCCCTCTCTGGATTGACGAAAGAAAGGCGAATGATGAAAACATTGCCAGCATCAGCCTTCTTTCCGATGATATTGAAGATGATGCCCTTCTCCATGCTCTTGCATCTCTGAAAAGGCTCTCTGTTTCGAAAAAATTTGACGACTTTATTGATAAGAATTTTTATATCGAAAAAGATATTCCTGAAAGCTTGAAACTGCTTCTGTCGTCATTGCAGAAACAGCCGGATGAGATCAAGGAGGCGCTGCGGCAGTTTTATAATGAAAAAGAAAATTGCTTTCGCTCCATCGTAAAGCTTTGCTCAAAAAAATCACCCATAGCGGATTGGCTTTTGTTTATGATTGACCGGCTTAACCCGCCCGACGACAGGCTTCTGGACGAACTGCCGGATGAAGAAAAAAAAGCTCTGAACAAAATCATGATGTCGCTTGAAAAAGAGCTGGATACAAACCGGGCAAACAGCATTTCCAATACAGTACTCGGATTAACGATCCTGTCCGCCATTCCTGTAATCATCTATTTTGGATGGATCAGCGCTGCTGTTATGGCCGGACTGATTTTCGTTCAGCTGATCATAAGCTCAAAGCTGGATGAAATTATTTATCCGAAAATTATCCGCAGCCGTATTGCAGAAAAAGTTGCCGTCATGGGTATTTCTCCGGATCGAATCCTTGAATGGGTCAGCAAAAAGTCAAAGTTCACAGATAACCTGGGACGTTTTGACGATGAAATTGAAAGCGATACAAGCCTTTATATTTACTCATCTTTATTCAGGCTTTATAACAAAACTGTTCTTTCACCAAAGAAGATGCAGGACAAAAGCAATGCTTGAAATTTTTTCAATCAGCTATCCGGAACTTATGGAAGTTGGATTTTATCTTTTTATCATTTCTCTCGTTTTTCTATCCGGCGGAATTTTTCTTTTTTTTAAGAAGCGAACACTCCTTGCATGGACATTTACAGGAATTTTTTTGCAGCTTTTAGTTCTTTCATTTATCAGTTTTGATGATACTTTCTGTATTGCCGGATATATTGCTTATGACGATGAATGCGCCTGGGAATAGCGGACTTGATTAAAATTCAACTGCCTTTTTAGAACAGAATTCTATTCTTTTGTTTGTTTCATACTTATAAATTTCATTTGAATTGTACTTTTTCCTGAAAATAAACAGGAGGAACTCCTGTTTGTTTTTAAAAACAATTCATAATGCATTGATTCCGTTCTACAGAAGCGCTTTCTCAATCCCTTCAAAACAGTAATCGACCATTTCTTCTTCGGATAGTCCAGTTTTTGCAATGATACTATCTCCGCGTTCATGCATGTACATCAGCATCCCCCAGATGGTGCTGGACGCAAAAGCAAGAAACTTTACTGGATGAACATCGCAGGATATGCTGCCGTCTTTTTTACCCTGTTCTATGGATGCCACGGTGATTTCTGCAATAGGATCTCTGGAAAAACGGCTGTCATTGCCGATGATTTCCATGATATTTGTATTTAAAAAAGAAAAGACCTCATAGTAAAATCGATTGTTTCTAAAAAATCTGTAAAGCTCCCGGCCAATTTTTTTTACCCGTTCAAGGCCGGTATTGTTTTCATTCACTTGATCACAAACAGTCTTTTCCAGCTGCTGCATAATTTTCCAGGCTATTTCTGCATAAAGCTTCTGCTTGGATTCAAAATAGTTGTATAGTGTTCCCTTGGCTGTTTTTGCGCTCTTTGCAATTTCTGCCATGGATGCATTTTCATAGCCCTGGGTGGAAAACTCCTTAAATGCTGCAGAAAGGATTGCAAGACGTGTCTCTTCCATTTGCTGCAGCTTTTCATCAGAATGGTTGTATCTGCGTTTTCTCATTCAGTTCCACTTAATCCAGGTTATTAAAGAGAATTCATTCACTGTGAAAGACAGAAAGAGGAATATTTTTATGATCTGTCAAATAAATAATATGACCGTCGGTCATAAAAAATACTTGATTTGTTTTTCAAAGATGTTAAAATATGACTGAAGGTCAATATTTAGAGTATGGGTATGAGCAATTATTTCAGAAAAAAAATGAAACACTTGATTCTTCCGTGGGTTCTCTTCATGTTCTTTCACTTCATTCAGGTTCCACAAACCATCGAGGAAAATCAAACGCTGGAAAGAATAGACATTGAAAATTACAATGAAAAAGATAAAAATAATGCAGTTATCATTTAATATTTTTTACCGCATTTTTGCAGGAGGATGAATATGAAAGGATCATTTTTAACAAAAATATTTTACACAGCGATCATATCAGGAGTTTTTATGAACTGCTTTTTTCGAGATTCCTACCCGGAAATAAAATCCGAACCTGGAGTTTCAAAAGTGAAAATCATTTCAGAATATCTGGATGCTTTTGTTAAAAAAGAAACCTACCCCGGTATTCAGTATATCGTCGTCAATAAAGACGGCGTTCTATTTGAATATGCCGGAGGCTGGGCTGTGTATGAAAAAGTCCCAATGTCA
>JAOUOA010000624.1 GCA_029880625.1 Spirochaetia bacterium | reverse complement strand
AATGGCTCCATACAGCCCGTCCCCTAATGGAAATTCCCGGCTGCTGATGAATAAAAATTGTTTGATTTTCACTGCCTGGATTTCAGTCTGTCAATAACAGCAGGCTCGGTTCGCCGGATCTGAATTCATACAGCTGTATTCATCGTCACAATCGAAATCTGAACCTGCATACCCTATTGAACTTCCAGGAGATCGTCATGGCAAAGAAAGGAAAATCCCATAAAGCCCCTGCAGACTTTACTAAAAAAGCAAATATCAGCTTTGATACATATAAAAAAATGTACGTTCAATCGATTCAGAACCCTGAATCATTCTGGGCTGAACAGGCAGAACGCCTGACCTGGTTTGAGAAATGGAATGAAATCTACAGAGGAAGTTTTGCAAATGCCGACAATCAATGGTTTATCGGCGGTAAACTCAATGCAGCCTACAACTGCCTGGACAGACACCAGGATTCGCATATAAAAAACAAAACCGCCATTATCTGGGAAGGCGATAATCCTGAGGATTCAAAGCGCTTCACTTATGGAGAACTTCACGTCCTGGTCAACCGTTTTGCCAATATACTGAAAAAGAAAGGAATTCAAAAGGGAGATCGCATCATCATTTATATGCCGATGATTCCGGAACTTGCAGTTTCCGTACTGGCCTGTGCAAAAATCGGAGCCATCCACTCTGTTGTTTTTGGAGGATTTTCACCGGAATCTCTACATGACAGAATGGACGACTGCAGACCAGAAATGATTATCACATCCGATGCAGGATACCGCGGCGGTAAAATCATCGATATGAAAAACAATGTTGATAAAGCCATTGCAAAAGGCAGTCATACTGTAAAAAATGTAATTGTTGTAAAACGTGTCGGCGACGCCTCCGGCATTTCCTGGAATGAAGAGCTGGACCATTGGTGGCATGATCTGGATGCAGATCATGAAATCAGCAATGAATGCGAAGCCGAAAAAATGGATTCTGAAGATCCGCTTTTTATCCTTTATACATCCGGCTCAACAGGAAAACCCAAAGGTGTTCTTCATACAACTGCAGGATACCTTCTGGGAGCCAGCCTTACCCATTACAGTGTTTTCGATCACAAGCCCGATGATATTTACTGGTGTACGGCTGATATCGGTTGGATTACAGGACACAGCTATATCCTGTACGGTCCTCTTTCCAACGGAGCAACCTCAATCATGTTTGAGGGCGTTCCCACATATCCGGATGCAGGCCGCTTCTGGGATGTTGTGGACAAATACGGAGTGAATGTATTTTATACGGCCCCTACGGCCATCCGTGCACTTGCAAGAGAAGGAACCGAACATTTTGAAAGACGTTCATTAAAAACGCTACGTCTTCTCGGAACGGTAGGCGAACCGATCAATCCGGAAGCCTGGGAATGGTATTATAAATATGTTGGGAAAAGCAAATGTCCCATTGTGGACACATACTGGCAGACAGAAACCGGCTCCATCATTCTGACCAATCTGCCGGGAGCCTGGGATATGAAACCAGGCTCTGCAAGCTACCCTTTCTTCGGCATTGAACCGGTCCTTCTGGACAGCGACGGAAAAGAGATCCTGCAAAAAGCAGCATCCGGGAACTTGGCGGTAAAACGTCCCTGGCCTTCCCTGATGCGCGGAGTTTACGGCGATCAGGAACGCTTTAAAAATACATATTTTGTCCAGTTCCCCGGATATTACTTTACCGGCGACGGCGCAACAAGAGACGAAGACTGGTATTACTGGGTCACAGGACGCGTGGATGACGTCATGAATGTTTCCGGGCATAGAATCGGAAGCGCGGAAGTGGAAAGCGCTCTTGTTGAACATGATCTTGTAACAGAAGCTGCTGTCGTTGCCCGGCCTCATGAAATCAAGGGTCAGGCTCCCTATGCTTATGTTACCTTAAAAAGCGGAATACAGGGGGACGATCAAATCAAACGCGAACTTTTGGATCTTGTTTCAAAAATTATCGGTAAGATTGCTAAACCGGATGTAATCCATTGGGCGCCAGCTCTTCCCAAAACAAGATCTGGAAAAATCATGAGGCGAATTTTACGAAAAATTGCTGAAGGCGAATTTGATTCCCTGGGAGATATTTCCACTCTTGCAGATCCTTCTGTCGTTCAGCATCTCATTGAAGAAAGGAAAAAAATGAATCTTTAATCAA
>JAOUOA010000625.1 GCA_029880625.1 Spirochaetia bacterium | reverse complement strand
TGCCGGAGTATCCATCCATGCTGTTTTTGGGAGACTATAATCTACATTACTTAATTCGTCTGGTTTTGGTAATTTTGCCATATACTACTCCTTGTCCACCGGCAGTCCCGCTTCTTTCATTTTATCCCTGTAAGCATCTTCATATTCACTGTATGGATAGGCCTGCACATCATACTGCCAGGGACTTTCATGTCTTTTAACCCTGGAATCATTGGCCATATTCTTGGTTGGTGAAAGGAAGATCCCTCCCATATGCATTAATTTGCTGAAAGGGAAATACATAAACAAAACGCTTACCAAAAATAAATGCATATAAAAAACCGGATGCACATCACCCGCAACCGGTGCAAAAGACACCAGTCCCAGCATCATGTTTTTAATACCGATTACATCCACCCGCAACATATACCGCATCAGCATCCCGGAAACAGCAAGTGCCATTATAATAAAAAGGGGAAAAAAATCTGCAGCCAGCGATAAATATCGCATTTGTGGGTTCACAATCCGTCTAAGAAATAGAAATGTTACTCCGCCAAGAAGCAAAAGATCTGTCATATAAAAAGCCGGAACACCAACCTGCAAAATGGAATCCATCTGTTCCAGTGGTATTATCGCTGCCGGAATTTTTTCCACAAAGAAACGAATATGCCGCACAAATACCAGGAAAAATCCCCAGTGGAAGATCATTCCAAAAAACCACAGGAACTTGTTCGATTCATACACCAGATTGCCGCCAATATTTTTGGCTTCGGTATTTCGAAACAAGGAACGAAAGGCAAAAACCTCCAGCAGCGTCCTGCCAAGAACTTCCAGCGAATTGGAAGGGTTCTCCAGAGGGTTCCGCTTGATCCAGGGAAGGGTCTTTTGCTGCCCTGCTGTGGTAGTTATGTTAAATGGAACCGGCGTTTTCACCCAGTCCCAAATACGATAGGCAAATCCCAGTATAAATGTAGTAAAGGCTACATAGGGAATCACCACTCCGAATAAAAAGTTTAATTTGGCATTTGCAACGCCAAAATACGCCAAAGCAGCCAGCAAACTGACTGCGATGAAAGGAACGACGATTTTCATTGACTTCCACCTGATTGATTAGATTTGTTTTTATTTTTTTCCATTTCCATCTGATCCAGAAGGGCAGAAGGACATCCCGCACCCATTTCTACATCAGCAAAAACACCTTTCTGGTTTTCAGTTAACTTTAGATTAAAAATCTGCTCCCTGCAAGCCATATAGATATCAAATGACCTTGCCAGAAGCTTGTCTAATTTCAACTCAAAACCAAACAGATCCTTAAAAAATGTTTCATTTTTTGCAGTTTCACGAACCAGTTCTTTTAAAATAAACAAAAAAGATACCGCCTGTGAAGGAGGCATTGTCTGCACCGCCCTGATTCTGAGAATATCATCCAGAACCTGATCCGGAATCTCCTTGTCTTGCAAAAGAGAATCGAGAATTGTATCGAGACTGTTTGCTATTGTAAAATGTACAGGATTGGTAAACTGACCAGTATTACCTGAAGCAATGACCTGCCCATTCAGTTTAATTTGCAGAACCTTTTCCTTCCAGGTGCCTGCAATTTTTTCCTTATTTTTTTTTAATAGCTCGTACAGACCCATAGATTTAAATAAATTGTTAAAATTCCAGAACAAAAAACGTCTGAAGGTGTGCAAAAAGACCGAGAAAACATCTGTAAAACCATTAATGAATGGTTAGCCTTTTCACACACTCCAGTGTTTATATTTGGTTGTTATACACAACCAGTTGGCTTTGGTAAACCTGCGTATTTACAAGCCTGCTTTGCAGGTCCTTCAGGAAACAGTTCGTAAAGATACTTGTTACTTCCCTTGTCTGGACCCAGTTTTTTTCCAATCGCCTTGGTCAAAACCCGAATCATGGGAGCAATTTGAAATTCTGCATAGTATTCTCTAAGGAAATTGATCACTTCCCAGTGAGCGTCTGTCAACTCGCAATTTTCCTTATCGGCAAGAAACTGCCCCAAATCATGAGTCCACTCATCCAAATTTACAAGATAACCTTCTTCATCTACTTCTACTGATGTACCATTAAAATCCAATGTAGGCATTATATTCTCCTTCCTAAAACTTGATTAATTTATATAAAAAAAACCCATAGCCCCACAAGGCAAACGCTTTTTCTCCACAATTC
>JAOUOA010000623.1 GCA_029880625.1 Spirochaetia bacterium | reverse complement strand
ATTTATTTTGAAACTGTTCACAAGCACAAGAACGGCACTCTGATTCCTGTGGAAATTTTTATCCAGTACATCCCTCCTTCTGATGAGCCCGGTAGATTTGTCGCTTTTGTCCGCGATATTTCTGAAAGAAAAAGAATTGAAATGATGAAAAATCAGTTTATCTCTACTGTGAGCCATGAACTGAGAACTCCGCTTACGGCGGTGAATGGCGCAATCTCTCTGATCTCTTCCGGTAAAATAGAACCATCACGTGCTTCTGATCTGATTGGTATCGCACAGAAAAATGCAATGCGTCTTGCAGAACTCATCGATGATCTTCTGGATATGGAAAAGCTTTCCCAGGGAAAAATTCGAATGGAAATTGAGAAGAAGAATCTTACGGAAATTCTCCAGCAGTCTCTCAATCAGATTCAGAGCTACAATGCAGATTCTGAAATTACATTCCGTTTTTTGTCAGAACCCAAAGCGGTATTTGTAAATGTGGATGAAAAACGGCTCCAGCAGGTAATGGCAAATTTACTTTCGAATGCGGCAAAATTTTCTCCTGAAAAATCATCGGTAGATGTGTCACTTCATAGAAATAACGGAAATGTAAGGGTTGAGGTTAAAGATTATGGTTCTGGGATTCCGGAAGAGTTTCGCAGCAGAATTTTTCATAAATTTGCACAGGCAGATTCTTCTGATTCAAGAAAAAAGGGAGGTACCGGCCTCGGACTTGCCATTTCAAAAGAACTGATTCAGCAGATGGGAGGCAGGATCGGCTTTCATTCAGGCAAAAAGGGAGGCTGTACTTTTTATTTTGAACTGCCGGTTGCTTCTTGAAGCGCTTCTGTGTGGAGGTTTTGAAGAACGATAGAAAAAAAATCTGCTTGCGAAAAAAAAATATGCAACATAATCCATAATAAACACGTAGGGATATTAAGGGTTATGATTAAAAAGAATTCATTTATATTCAAAGCTTTCAATCTGAAGATCATTTTTGTTATTACTGCCGCGCTGTCTTTGACATCCTGTCAGAAAGTTTCCGATCTCCTTCGAAACTGGGGGATTACTTCAAGACAGAGAAAGGAAAAGAAAATATCAGCAGAAGAAATGGAACGCTGGAAAAGGGATCTTAAAATCAGCGAAGACCGGGTGCATGAGCTTCATAAAGACATTCATCAGATCGTACAGGAAACCAATCTTCAGGGGATGCTATCCTGGAAAATTGCAAAGGCCTATATGGAAGATGCCAGATATGATATGGCTGCAGAATACTTTGAAGGCGCTGTAAACAATTCTCTTCCCGATCGTTCTATTACAGAAAAAAGCCGGCTTTTTGATAAAGCAATTCCCTATTTTGAAAAAGCTCTGAAAATGCACCGAATCGAACCAGAGCTGCTTTTTGATGCAGGACTCTGCTACGCAAATGCGTCAAAAAGCCAGGGCTGGGAAGTCGAAAGATGGAAAACCGCAGTTTATTTATTTTCACTAATGAAGGAGATGAAGCCAGACGATCTTCGCCCCAATTACCAGCTGGCTCTCCTTTACGGATTTACTTCAAAAAAGAAATATAAAGACCAGACGCTTGCCATGGATCTTTTACAGGAAATCATCAAAAAAGAAGAAACAAATGTCTCGGCTCGGTTTGTTATCGCCAATTTATTTGTTCAGAAAGGGGATCTTGATTCAGCCCGAGAAGAATACATAAAAATCAGCGAAGTGATTGAAGATATGCATTCATCTGGAATGATTTCCGGACCTGTATCCAGAAACCGAAAATATCTGCAGGCAAGGGAAAATATTGAAAAACTCGACGACTGTCTGGAAGGACGTCCTTCCTGCGAAATCTACCGATAAATAGGATTTTCTGTCCTGCATTGTTGCTGTAATCCTGAGTTCATTGAAAAGCGGTCCTTTCGTATTAAGATTAAGAAAAATATAAAATATTATTCTCTGCCGTATGAAATCGTTTGTTTCTGTATGATTTCTGTTTTTATTATTATTTCTGAATATATTTTTTCTAAACCATTAAAATCCAATAATACCTGTGATATCAATCAAAACAGCACTTTTTTTATCAAATCTTCCCTATCGAAGAAAAATATTTAAAATGAATGGATGGCCTGATCTGAAGGAAGGCCATGAAATTTTTTCTCTCAGGGAGAAACTGAAGCCGTATTTTACTG
>JAOUOA010000081.1 GCA_029880625.1 Spirochaetia bacterium | reverse complement strand
ATTAAAAGATATCCCATCATTGTATAAATTCCGGGATCAGCGAAAAAGTCTGCGGAAGGAGTAATGAAAAGGATTTCTGCGCCTTTTCTGTTGAATGTGGGTTCCACAGTAATTCCCGTAATATCTTTAACGTCTTCCACTATGGATTCCAGGCTGTCCACAAGAGCATGGGGCTGGAGTCCGAGGTGGTTTCCGGTTCTGTTACAGTTTCCGGCAGGCTCAAGAATCCAGTTGATTCCCACTCCCACTTCATGCATCATTTCGCGGCCCATGATTGTAACTTCTGCCGTGTCAATGCCAAAAGGACAGAATACAGAGCAGCGCCGGCATTCAGTGCACTGGTAAAAGTATTTGTACCATTCTTTTACAACATCTTTATCCAGTTCGCGTGCACCTGCGAGTTTTCCGAAGATTTTACCTCCAACGGTAAAATGCTTTTTGTAAACGGAACGCATCAGCTCTGTCCGTACAATGGGCATATTTTTAGGATCGCCGGTTCCCTGGAAGAAATGGCATTTGTCCGCACAGGCTCCGCAGCGTACGCAGATATCCATGAAGAGCTTGAAAGAACGGAATTTCCCCAGACGTTTTTTCATTCCGTCGAGCATGGTTTCTTTCCAGTTTTCGGGAAGTTTCCAGTCTTCGTCTGTCGGATTCCACTCTCTGGGATTGTTGAATTTTAAGGTTTCAATGCTTGATCCCTTGGCTCCGAAGCAGAAATTGCCTTCTACAAAATCAGTATCCGGAGTCAGAGCATCCTTTCTGCCTTTTGGATCGTGGGTAAGCGATTCAAGAATTTCTTTTGATTTTTTTAAAGCCATGATTGATTACTCCTTCTCTACCGGCAGTCCGGCATCTTTCATTTTTTCTCTGAAATCATCTTCGTAAGCTGCATAGGAATGAGGCTTAACTTCATAATCCCAGGGATTGATATGCCGGAACATACGGCTGTTTCCTTTCATGTTTCGCGTGGGAGACATGAAAACACCGCCCATATGCATCAGCTTGCTGAATGGGAAATAAGCGAAAAGTACGCTTACGAGGAAGAGATGGATATAAAATCCCGGAGGAAGTCCGGCGGGAACTGCAGGGAAAAGCTCGGTTGCAAGCCCCATCGTTAAAGATTTGATAAGCATGATATCCACATGGACAACATATCGCATCATGATTCCCGTTACTGCAATTGCTATGATTAAAAAAAGCGGAAAAAAGTCTGCCGCCTGGGATAAATACCTCATTTGAGGTTCTGCCACTCTTCTGAAAAACAAAAATGTAATCCCTGCAAGAAGAAGGACATCTGTTAAGTAGACGGCCGGAACGCCGATCTGAAATAAATGATCGAACTGCTCAAGGACAATCAGGAACTCGGGCAGAGGATGTAGGAAAAAACGAAAATGTCGGATAAATACAATGAAAAACGCCCAGTGAAATGCAAGCCCTGCAGCCCACAGCCATTTGTATGAAGAATACGTCAATTTTCCATCGCTGAATTTTACCTGGTTGTTTCTGAAAAGCGAACGAAAAGCGAAAACCTCAAGAGCCATCCGGCCGATGACGCCGAAAATATTGTAAGGGTTTTCAAGGTTGTTCGCCTTGATCCAGGGTAATGATTTTTGCTGTCCGGAAGTTGTTGTAATATTGAAAGGAACCGGTGTACGGGCCCAGCCAATGATTTTTACAATAAATCCGATTACAAAAATAAGAAAAGCCAGCCTAGGTATCCATATACCAAAGACTGCTTCAAGACCGAACTGCGGACCGTAAAAGGCCAGCGCAGACAGAACGGCTACGACAATTGCCGGAAATATTAGTTTCATGAATTATCCCCCTGAAACGGTTTTATCTGTTGATTGAATTCGACTTTTGGCAATTCATCCAGAAGTGCGGAGGGGCAATGCGGTCCCGAATCGGGAATCCCCTGTGAAATTTGGTCCAGTTTAATCTTGAAAAGCTGCTCCCGGCATGACATGTACAGATCAAATGCTCTATAAATGAGTCGGTCAATCCCGGATATCATATCGGAAAATTCGTCCATGGATATGGTTTCGCCGCTTTTCAGCTTTAAAGATTCAAAATCCTTGAACTGGTTTTTCAAGACTGTTTTAAAATTACTTAGAAATTGGATGGAATCAGAAGGACTGGCCTCCTGAACTGCCCGGATGCGGACAATACCGTCAATTGCGCGATCCACTGACTTCTCGTCCAGAAGTCCTGTGAGGGCATCGTAGATATTGTTTAATTCTTTTTCAGTTGTCCAGGCAACGGGATTTGAAAACTGTCCTGTATTTTTATAAAAGGTAGAGCCTTCCTGAAAAGGGAGAAGAGAAACTTTTTTCCACTCTTCAAATATTTTCGGCTTTTTTTCTTTTAAATAATCTACAAGCGACATGTTACGAACCCCTTTCCAAAATATGCTCCAAAATGATCGCTCATGGATTTTCGCCCATGAGCGATTGTGGAGCGGCTGCTTAATTCTACTTTAGTAATAAAGAAGATTTAATATTATACACAGCCAGTTGGTTTGGGTAATCCGGCAAATTTACATGCCTGTTTTGCAGGTCCTTCCGGATACAGTTCGTAAAGGTACTTGTTGTTTCCTTTATCCGGTCCGAGTTTCTTACCGATTGCCTTGGTAAGCACGCGGATCATAGGAGCAATTTGATACTCATCATAGTACTCACGGAGGAAATTAATCACTTCCCAATGAGCTTCTGTAAGATCAACGTTCTCTTTTTCTGCAAGGAATTTGCAGAGGTCTTCATTCCAGTCATCCAGATTGATGAGATAACCTTCCTCATCAATTTCAATTGACTGTCCCTGGAAATCTAGTGTTGGCATACTGTTCTCCTATTTTTTGGTCGCAACCGCTCAGGGATCTTCGTCTGAATCAGACAAAAACCTCCTTGCTTTTTCTGACCGTTTTATTCTTCAAATTTTTTTTAAAAAATTTTGCAGCGTTTACAAATGATTCTGCCCACCATTCCGCCGCATAAGCGTGAAGGTGTACGTAGGATGCGAAAATGTTGTTCATTATGATGCCGTCATGTTTGCCGTCGATTCCGTAACCTCGAATGACGTCATAAGCATAATGATCAAAATCATCTGTATTTTTAATATATGAATAATGAAATTCATGAGCCCGCACTTCTTTGCCTTCAGGAAAAGACCAGACGCTTGAAGGATCTGTCCTGCCTGTTTTGAAAATCATATAACCTCTGCCATGAGGCTTGCGGCTCATTTCTATCTCTGCCGGAATCAGGTTCAGCATTTTTGAAGTTTGTTTTTCTGTTTTAATGGAACGGGATAAATACATCAGTCCGCCGCATTCTGCATAAATGGGAAGGCCGTTTTTTACCCTGGTTTTGAGATCTTCAGCCATGAGATGGTTTTTTTCGATCGTGTCCAGATACATTTCAGGAAAACCGCCTCCGATATACACTGCGTCAACATCAGGGAGGTGAGTATCATTCAGGGGACTGAACGGAATTAAATCAGCTCCGCATTCTTCAAGAGCTTCTAGATTTTCAGGATAATAAAAAGTAAATGCCTGATCTTTGGCCACGCCGATTCGAATGTTCTTCGTGACAGCTGCGGATGACGAAGGGATAGAATCTTTGAGAAATGTCGGTTCCTGGATGGATTGAGCAATTTCAATGATTCGGTCGATGTTGACATTTTCTTCTATGGATTCTCCCAAAAGGGCGATCATCGTTTCGGATTCCTGGCTCATTTCTGTTGAAGGTACCAGTCCCAGATGTCTTTCGTCAATTTCAAGCGAGGGGTTTCTGTAAATGCATCCAAGAATTTCTGCGTCAGAATAATGCGAAACAGCATCACGCAGCTTCTGTTCGTGACGTATCCCGGCTACATTGTTCAATATGAGATAAATTTTCAGGTCTTTTTCAAAGTTCAAATAACCCTGAATCAGAGGAGCAATCCCTCTTGTCATTTTATAGCAGTCAACAACAAGCAGAACAGGCGCTTCCAGATGACGGGCCAGGGCTGAAGTTGAATCGCTTCCTTCTGTATCGATACCGTCAAAAAGTCCCTTGTTTCCTTCAATGATGGAAATCTGAGCGCCGGTTGCATTTTTAATAAAGGAACTTCGGATTGAATCTTTCATCATGAAGAAATCCAGATTCCTGCAGGTTCTGCCTGATGCAGCGCTGTGCCATAAAGGATCAATAAAATCAGGACCTTTCTTGAATGGCTGTACAGAAAGTCCTCTTTTGCTGAGAGCAGAAATCAGTCCCAGCGTAAGAGTTGTTTTCCCTGCGCTTCCATGGCTGCCTGAAACTAGCAGCCTGGGGTAATTCCCTGATTTTATTTGATCCATGGATTTCATGGTTTTTTACAGCCAGTTATTGATTTTATGATCCTGTGTGAGGTCTACCCAGCCAGCATAATCAATAACCTTGACGCCGTCGATGAGTTTATCGAGGCCGCGGGCCTTAACATCTGCTGAAATGGCATAAAATTCATGTTCTGCCATGGCTTCTTTGATAAGAGGTTCGGCAGAAGTCCCGGCCATTGCTGCATAGACTCCATCTTCGTATAGAAGAACGGGCTCGCCTTTTTGAGCAAAGCGCAGGCAGAGTCCCAGTGAACGGGAACTGAGTGGTGATTTGTTTACTGTATGAAGCATAATCGTATCCTTTTTCTGAATGTTTAGAACGGCATCAGCACATGCTGCTCATTCATCATTTCGTTTATCTTTGCAGGTTCCAGAACCTCAACATCAATGACTAAATCATCTTCTGTAAGCCCTCTTTCTTCAAGAGACAGCTTATCAACGTAGATTTTTTCAATATCATATCCCTCAAGAACTCCATAGGTTTTTGCAAATCCTTTAATTCCGAGTTCTGTTGTGTCCTGTCCTTTCTTCAAGGCCAATACTCCGTCGCCCATAAACATAACTGAGACATCCTGTTCGTATGCGGCGGAAATGAGAATTACTTCAAGTCCTTCGTAAGCATAAATCGAGCCATGAGGAGGCTTTCTCATTACAAACATAATTTTTGTTGGTTGTTCTTCTTCTGACATTTGCTTTCTCCTCTTAACTTCCAAATGTGACCATACGGTCGCTTGTAATTCCCATCTCAATGAGCTGTCCGAGTCCGGAGATTCTCATGCCTGGGGCTAAATTTTCCTCTGCAATTCCGCGTCTCTTGGCAGCGGCAATGCAGATTACGATATCGATTCCTTTTTCTCCAAGTTCCGTCCATCGCTTTTGGATGTGTCTGTCATCCTGGGGAGGATCCATGAGCTTTGTTGAGTTCAGAACTCCGTCATTATAAAAGAAAATCCCTCTAATTTCATGCCCCTTCTCAAGAGCTGCCTGTATAAAATTATAGGCGCTGTCGGAAGCTGTATGATTATAGGGACCCTCCTGTATCAATATTGTGTAATTCATTGATTGACCTCTTTTTTTTAATTTCAAATTCCTGCATTACAGGAATTTATAATATTTATAAAAAATTGCAAATTTAAGGACGGTCAGAGACCGCCCTTACGCTCGAAGCGTATTTTATAGAAAAAGCTGAATATCGGTGTCAACAGCATATTCAAGCATCATCGCTGCTCCGCCGATTTCCACACCGTCAACAAATTCATCTTTTTTAAATCCGAAAACATCCATTGTCATCTGGCAGCCAATAAACTTAACTCCCACATCCTGGCAGACTTCACGAAGTTCTTCAAGCGATGCAACTCCATGTTTTTTGAAAGTCATTTTCATAAGACCGGTTGCAATGTTATCGAAGAACGGAAGGTTGCCCGTCATAAAGTTTGGAATGGGCCAGTCAATGTTCTGGAAAAACTTGGGTCCGAAAGGCATTTTCATGGGCATCGTAGGATTTCCCACGGGTGTAACCTTTAAATCAATTTTCTTTTTTAACAGCGTCAGGCCGTAAAAAGTAAAGAAAATTTGAACGTCCATGTCGAGTGCAGCAGCTGCAGAAGCAATGATGAATGGAGGATAACCCCAGTCCAGCCCCCCATGTGCAGCAATCAGCGAAACCTTTTTTTGTTCTGACATAAATGTCTCCTTATTTCTTTTTTACAAAAAAGACAAATTCTCCATTGCCTTCTTCAGTTTTTACAAGCTCGTTGCCTGTACGTTTTGCCCATGCAATCATATCATTGGCTGAACCTGGATCGGTTGCGACCATCTTAAGGACATCTCCGGAACTAAGCCCGTCGACTGCTTTTTTTGTTTTCATGATCGGCATGGGACAGTTCAGTCCGCGGCAATCAAGTTCTTGAGTTACTGTTATATCGCTCATCTTATTTCTCCCTGATTTTTTTTTCATACCTGAGTATGAAATTAAGTTCATAAGTCATACGTAAAAAAGCTGAGATTTTGTTTCAAGAAAAAAGCAATTGTAAAAATGGAATCCTTTTCTCATGAAATATTTTCAGTTTCAGGTACCCATGCAAAAAAATGCAGTGACCCGGCGGAGGTCCGATCATTTTCCGGATCTCAACTGATCAATATCCAGCCAATCAAAAAAATATAGTAGTTACGGTTATTTAAAATAACCGTTTGAGATAAAAAGGACTGAAATGAAGGTCATCTCTAAAATCCCACTCTTATTTATATCTATTTTACTTTAGATTTTTTAAGGTGCAGGACGTTTCAACTTAGCACTATGATATGTTTCATATTTGATTCATTCCATTCTGTAAATATCCCCTTACTGATATGGAATTTCTTTTAATTTAAGATCAAAATTGAAAAAAGTCAGCTAAATATGTCATCCACTGTTAAAAAATCTTCTTAAGGATAGATTTTTGTCTGGTGTTTACCGATCAAGCTGTTTTTTATAAAATGCTAAAGTTTTGAATTATGAAAATAAATCTACAGATTTGACGGAAAGTAAAAGGAGTTTTATGTGACATAATTTTTTACCGGTAAGAAAAAGAAAATAATCTTTGAATTTTCTGGAGGTTCCCCAATTGGAAAGCTTTCTCCTGTAAGAATAGTCTTATTTCATGAAATTCCAGTTCTCAGAAATAAAAAAAAATTAGGTGGGGGTATAGAAATAACGTTATTTTCCTGTTGATGTCACAATGTTCAAAGGACAGTCCTGCTTGTGATTGTCGCCCAGTTTTTCCCATGCATATTCCAGGGCCTGTTCTTCCGTTCTGAAGAAGTGTTCTTCCCCGATCTGTTCATACAGACCGGTTCTCATGAGAACGTTGACAACCTGCTGCTTTAATCCGCAGAATAGAATTTCAATTCCCAGTTTCTCTAGCTGTTCAGAAAGATGGTGAAGCATTTCTTCACTGGTAGCATCGATATTATTAATTCCCGACCCTGAAACGATAACATAGCGGAGGCCGGGTTTATTGGCAACTCTGTCCAGAACTGTATCTTCAAAAAAAGATGTATTGGCAAAATACAGCTGACCGTCAAAACGCATCATTGTAATTTCTTTGCAGAGGTTTAATTTATGGCTGATGGCATCACGCAGTGTGCCGTCTTTATGGCGGGCCAGAATGGCAACGCGCGGCTGCATGGTTCTGTAAAGGTAAAGAATTAAAGCAAGCCCTGCTCCAATTAGAACGCCTCGGTCCAGATGGGGGGCAAATGCAAGCGTAAGTACAAAAGACACGATTGCAACAATACCGTCATTACGGTTTGCCTGCCAGGTCCGTTTGATGGCTTTAAAATTGATTAAACTGCCTACAGCCATTATGATAATTGCAGAAAGAACTGTAGTTGGTAAATAATAAAGAAGAGGTGTTAGAAAAAGAAGAGTAATGGCTACAAAAAGACCATTAAAAACACTTCCCATACCTGTTTTTGCTCCAGCATCCAGATTAATTGCAGAGCCTGTAAAGGAACCGGTTACGGGATAGGATTGAAAAAAACTTCCGCTGATATTGGCAAGTCCCTGACCGATCAGTTCCTGGTTTGGTTCTACTTTTTGTCTTGTGCGTGCTGCAAGAGCCTTCGCCATGGAAATCGCTTCCATAAAAGCAACCAGAGAAATTACAAATGCTGCTGAAATCAGCTGCAGAATACCGTCCCAGCTTAAATTGGGTATGGATAGAGAAGGAAGCCCGCCGGGGATATTTCCGACAACATCGCCGCCTCCCATCATTTTAATTTCTCCGTCCTGGAGCTTTTTAATGTGCCAGCTGAAGCCGTCGCTTTTCAAACCGGAAGGGAGATTATTTTCCAAATAATATTGATCGGGATTTCCGTCTGTGCCGGGGATACGTTCAAAGCGAAGCTGCTGAATTTCATTTTTTCTGTATTTTTTTTCGTTTTCTCTGCTTTCTTCTTCCAGTTTTAGAATATCTATGTCATGCTTTATTGACAGAAGTTTACGCGAGTTTGTATTGGATTTTTCAAGTTGTCTGAGTGAATTTGATTTTAATGTGATTTCGTTTGTAAGAGTTGTAATATCGTTGTTAATCTGTATGTAGTTGATGACAGATTCTTTTGCCTGCGGATCCGCTATTTGATCGGAATGAATTAAGCTGCTTTTTTCAAATCCCAGATAAAAGCTGAGAAGGGTGCAAGTTATCACAGCGACCAGGACATTGGTTCTTGCAATCGAAGGAGGCGTGAGCTTTTTCATGAGAATCATGATGGTAAATGCAAGAAGGCCGATTCCAAGAGTCGGAAGGTGTGTATGGGCGACGGATGAGAGCATCTTAAACACATCGAGC
>JAOUOA010000622.1 GCA_029880625.1 Spirochaetia bacterium | reverse complement strand
GAGCGATCGATCCGGTTCTTCCGGAACGCTATCGTCATCAGAGGATCAGCCATAAGGAGACACTGGAGGATGATATCCGTCTTCAGGCCCGGATGCTGGAACAGATGAACGAAGGCGTAATGCTGATTGATTCACGTGAAGATTCGATTCTTTATGCCAATGCCGGGACGGAGCGTCTTCTGGGGTATTCACAAGGTGAACTGACCGAAAAAAACTGGAAAGAACTGTCTGAAGCAAATTCTTTCCGGCATGTTATTGACGATTTAATCAGAAAAGGAAGCTGGCAGGGGGAGCTGAAAAATTATCATAAAGACGGTTCCGCTGTATGGTGTGCAGTTTCTTTTTCAACATTTACACATCCTGTACACGGCGAAGTATGGCTTGCTGTATACAATGATGTTACAGCCAGAAAAGCAGCCGAATCTAAATTAAGGGATATGACATCATGGCGGGAAGCCATCATGGACAGCGCAAATGTCTCTATTATATCTACAGGACCTGACGGAATCATACGAACTTTCAGCAGAGGAGCAGAGCAGATGCTGGGATACAGTTCAGAAGAACTGGTCGGAAAAAAGACTCCCTTTATATTTCATGATCAGGATGAAATTATTGAAAGAGCAAAGATACTATCAAAAGAATTGGGTAAAGAAATCAAACCCGGTCTGGATGTTTTTATTGACCGGGTAAAAAATGGATCTATCGAAGAATCCGAATGGACGTACATTCGAAAGGACGGATCTAGCTTCCCTGTCATTCTGGTGATCAGTCCGGTAATAAATTCAGAGGATGAAATGATCGGTTACGTAGGAGTGGCAAGGGATATCAGCGAACAGAAGCGAATGGACAGGATGAAAAACGAATTTATTTCAACTGTGAGCCATGAATTGCGGACGCCGCTTACATCCATTGCAGGAGCGCTCAGTTTGATTAAAAACGGAGTTCCCGGCGAGCTGCCGGATCCTTTCAAAGAGCTGGTCGAGATATCCTATAATAACAGCAGACGCCTTTCTTTTTTAATTAATGATCTTCTGGATCTGGAAAAAATTGCATCGGGAAATATGCATCTTATCATTCAGAAACAGCCGCTTTTCTCTCTGCTTGAACAGTCGGTTCAGGCAAATCAGCCCTACAGCGCAGAGTCCGGAATCAGGCTGGTCCTTACTGGGCAGGATGATGGTCTTCAGGTATATACAGACAGTCAGCGTTTTCTGCAGATTCTTGCAAATCTGCTGTCCAATGCAATTAAATATTCTCCAGACGGCGAAATTGTTACGATCAGTTCAGAAAGAAAAAATGATTCTGTTCGTATTTATGTGAAGGACAGAGGGTTGGGTATTCCCATAGAGTTTCAAAAACGCATTTTTCAAAAATTTGCTCAGGCGGATTCGTCTGATTCGCGGAAAAAGGGCGGTACCGGTCTCGGACTTGCCATCAGCAGAGAACTGGTTGAGCGGATGAACGGAAAGATAGGCTTTGAATCTTATGAGGGAAGGGGCGCCTGCTTTTATTTTGATCTGCCGGCTGAACCTCCGGCAGCCAGTGGGATTTATGAGAAAATTATCTAACATCTTATTAAAAAATAAATTTATTGAGATTTTAATAAGTCATGCTGTACTTTTAAAGAACAAAACTGATTGATTTTCATCCAAAATTAAAGCTGATTTTCATTTAGATTCAGAAAAAAACAGATTGAAGAAGAAGTTGCATTTTGAGAAGGGTTCTTAATTTTATTTCCCTGGCCGGTATCGATTGAAAATCCAGACCCGTCCCTGGAATTTTCTTATGAATAAAACCCTGATTCCGCATCACATTCATGAATTTCCCTTGAGGGTTATAAAAGAATTTATTCCGCTGCTTGTTTTAATCTTCATCTTTTCCGCATTTTCGCGGATCAATGCAGAAATGCCCCAAAAAGTTACAGGAGAATCCGAAAGAGATTATTTTGAATTATTATTTCTTTATGAAAGAACCAAATCTCACGGTCAGATCGAAAGAATTTACAGACCGATCCTTCCTGTTTACGGAAACTATAAAAACGAAGAAAAAGCATACCGCTCAAAATTTTTTCTTTACCCCGTATACCATTCTCACGGCACCAACTACTGGAAAAAATGGTCGTTTCTTCATATCTTTACCGGAGATAAATTTTATCACGAAAAATCAGGAAAG
>JAOUOA010000621.1 GCA_029880625.1 Spirochaetia bacterium | reverse complement strand
TAGATTATTATTTGTTTCTATGAAATAATATAACGATAAACCTGAAAAAAAAAGAACTGCTGTCCAGAGAAAAAAATAAATATTTTGACGAGAAAATATTTTCATATTCTTTTTCCAGGAACTGCCAGGTAATGAAAATATAAAAATGCCATGGACAGAGAATTCAGAACATGCCACAGAGCATGCGGTTGAAGAATACTGTCCGGCATGCACAGAATGTCACTTTCTTTTCTTGATAAAAACCAGAAAATAAAGGAAACTAGAAATAGCCCTATGCCAGAAAAAAAACTCTTCCCTGCTGAAAATTTTGTACGATACAGAATAACGATTTCCATCAGCAAGCCTGCCGATAAAACTGCAGCAAAAATTTCCAGATCATACATATCATAGATCAGTTTAACAGCAGACATTACAGAAAACAGCATCATAAAACATATAAAAAAAACTATTTTTTTGATTTGAATCATTTCTCTCAGAGAATACATTAATACAAAAACTGCAAAAGCATTCATGATGATTATATCCAGCGCACCCCCGGCTTTAGAAAGAGTTGCATGAAAAACAAAACTTGCTGTGCCTGTAAGAGTGTACAGACAGAGATAGAGCATATGGAACGCCGACGGCATGGCTGTCTGACGCTTCTCGATCCTTTTCCTGTAATGATAATAAAACGCAAGCAAAGGTCCCATAATGTTAAAACTTAAATTGGAAAGTGTATTTACCGGCTGTTTCAGTACTGAACTGCCTGATGATTCACAGAAACAGAGTCCTGAAGCGATGCATTTATCGGGAATAAAATTGGAGCCGTTTATGGAATAGATCAAAGATAATAAAAGCCCGAAAAGTGATACTGCAGAAATAAAATATATATCAATAAATTTTGATTTATGCAGCTGATCTGATATTTGACCCACACAATCAGTATGTTTCATATGCTGATTTTGTAAAGGGAATTATCAGGAACCTTTTAAATCAAATAGGCAATCCTGAAAATCATACTGGCAAATATGCCGGCTTCTTGTGCATTATAAGCATCAGGAAAAGAAAAACTATATGATATAAAACAGACTAAGAGTTACGAAAATCACCCGTTCGGGGGACTTGAAAATATTGCAAGATCATGCTAGAAAGAGATGAAGTATATGATACTCTGGTCCATACATCCTAAATACCTGAACGACTTTATACTCGAAAAGTTGTTATGTGATTCCCTTCTGGCAAAAAAAATGATTCAAGAAGATGATGAGTCATGTCCCCAGCTGGATTTATTTAAAAAAACTTCAGAGGCTGAAAAATACATAAATTTATACATTTATTATATTTTCTTTGAATTTCAAAACAGACAGAGTAAAGTAAATATTCCTTTTGTAGATGAAATGAAAAAGACTGTAAAAGTTTCCGTGACTTCAGGACAGATAAATTTTGAAAAACAACTATTACTATCAACATACCGTTTACAGAATGACAATAAAATCTCAGGTATTGATCTTCTTGATAAATTAAAACCGCATCCTATGTTTAATGTTGTCAATGGGGAACCGGAATCATGGACACAGCAAATGTCGCCTGGTTCATTGAGTTTATAAAAAAAATCGTTTTTACAAATTTAACAGAATTTCTAAAGGTCTATTCTGATTGAACTGAAGTCTGTTTTCCTGCCCTCATTGAAATCCGCCGCCAGTTGCGGCATGTCCTACCGGAGATTGAATGTTCCGCTTTCGTCGAATTTCATTTCAGCCGTATTCTGCATGTATTCATCAGGGAGTTTGAGGTTTGTATTTCCGACAAATCGGTAGGACCCCTTTCCCTTTTTAAAGGCATCGATGACGGATTTCGCAAGGGATCGGGAGCTGAATTCGTTTTGAACAGATATAATTGAAGCTTTTCCGTTCTGAGCTGATTTGTCAGTCCAGCCAGAAATCAGCTTTTCGCTTCCTATATAAAAATCGTATTCGGTTTTTTTAAAATCAAGTGCTGCTTTTGTTTTGTTTTTTAAAACAACATCAAAGCTTATTTTGAATTTCAGATCCAGACTGTCCGGTTTGACGGGAGTCAGATCGGGTTTTTGTCCGTTAAAAATATCTTCAAACATATTTAAAACATCTTTTGGATCTGCAGTAACCGCAGATGTTTTTAAGCTCTGACGGACTTCGTTCAGTTCGGGCAGTTTGACATTGAAA
>JAOUOA010000620.1 GCA_029880625.1 Spirochaetia bacterium | reverse complement strand
AATGAATTGACATTTTATTTAATATATCTGAACATCAAATTGGAGGATTTTAAAATGAAAAAAATTATTTTCATTTCCATGCTTTTTATGTTCACAGGACTGCAGTGCATCCTGTTAAATACGACAGGTTTAACTTCAGGCCATATAAAAGGCAGTAAAGCCAAAGCAGTCATACAGGATAAAGTGATGCCTTCGATCCTGAATGATCTCTTGCTGGCCACTTCAGATCCGGCAAACTCTCTGACCTATACAACACGGGCCATGCTCAATGCCATGACTGTAGAATTTCCAAATATTGACAACAATCAATATTACAAAACAAAGGATGTAAATGACTTTGCAGATAAAATCACCAACAGTGGAATCTATTCCCTTCTTGGTCCTTACAACCTGTCGCCCTGGACGAGTGCCATGCTGTTATGCAATTTAAAACCCGATAATTCTGTCTGGGATCCATAAATGATTTAAATTAAATTCAGCTCAGACAGATATATAATCCTGCAAAACTTCCCTTAAATCATTCCCGGAACAAATTTTCAGGAAGGCTTGCAGGATTAAAATTTAAATGCAAGAAAATCTCTCATGCATCATAGCAGTATTTTATGCATTCTTATCTGTACGTGCTTGTTTCTTTCCGGATGCTGCATTTTTTTTCAGAAATACTTGACAAATGTAGGCTACTTTAATGAACTCCGTTTTATGTCACACCCCGGGTGTATGATGGAAAAAAACAATCAAGAGGATAACTATGGCAGCAAAAGCAAAAAAACTGGAAGCACTTAAAAAAGAAATTCCGGCGGACAATTCTGAAAAGCGACAGGCAGTGAATTCGGCCATGCAGCAAATTGAAAAGCAGTTCGGCAAGGGTTCCATCATGAAACTGGGCGATGACAGCATCCAATCAGAACTGGGTTTCATCCCCAGCGGCGCTCCTACACTGGATTTTGCCCTTGGATTGGGCGGTTTACCCAGAGGACGCATCATTGAAATTTTTGGACCGGAGTCTTCCGGTAAAACAACCCTCTGTCTTTCTGCAGTCGCAGAAGCCCAGAAGGCAGGCGGCATTGCAGCGTTTGTTGACGCAGAGCATTCTCTCGATCCACAGTTTGCAGGACGTCTCGGCGTCAACATTGACGATCTTCTTATTGCACAGCCCGATAACGGCGAAGAAGCTCTTGAGATTACAGAATCCCTCATCCGCTCCAACGCCATTGACATCATTGTTGTGGATTCTGTTGCGGCACTGGTTCCTAAAAATGAGCTTGAGGGCAACATGGGAGATGCTCAGATGGGTCTCCATGCACGCCTCATGAGTCAGGCACTGCGTAAACTGACCGGAACCATTTCCAAATCCAATACGACAGTTATTTTTGTAAACCAGATCCGTCATAAAATCGGCGTCATGTTCGGCTCTCCTGAAACGACAACGGGAGGCAATGCACTTAAATTTTATGCATCGGTCCGGCTGGATATCCGAAGAATTGAAACTCTTAAAAAAGGAGAGAACCCCTATGGAAACAGAGTCCGTGTTAAAGTTGTAAAAAATAAAGTAGCACCTCCTTTCCGTCAGGCTGAATTTGATATCCTTTTTGATACGGGTATCAGCAGAGAAGGATGTTTTCTTGATCTCGGACTGACCATGGATTTAATTGAAAGAAGCGGAACCTGGTATTCCTATCAGGGCAACAGAATCGGACAGGGCCGGGAAAATGTCTGCAACTTTCTCCGCGAAAATCCTGATGTTACCGATGAACTGGAAAAGGCTCTCCGGGAAAAACTCAGAGAAAGCAGAATGGCTGCAAGAAAAAAGGGAGAAAAGCCCCTTAAAACAGTTGATAATGTAAAGGTAGATTCAGAAACCGGAGAAATACTGGATGACTCTCCAGAATCAGATCCGGAAGAATAAATTTGTCAGAAAAAATTGAAATCGCAATTATCGGTGCGGCAGGATTTACAGGAAAAGAGCTTCTTGAAATCCTGTCAAACCATCCATCCCTCAAGCCGGTCCATATCACCTCAGACCGGCATGCTGGACGTACAGTAGGCGAAATCTTTCCTGCACTGGATGGAAAACTTAATCTTATTTTTAAAAAGCATGAAGATCTTTTGCCGAAAAACATCCCTGTCTTTCTTGCTGTTCCAAATGACACATCATTAAAACTCGTTCCAGAACTCTTATCGGCCG
>JAOUOA010000619.1 GCA_029880625.1 Spirochaetia bacterium | reverse complement strand
TACTTATTCTTAGGAGGATTTAAAAGGAGAGATTCTATGATTTCAATCCCCTTTCTGCCCAGTCTGTCCATATCAGAAATCAGAAGTCCGGGTCTTCCTGTTTCCGGTTCATCAAGAAACTTGCGAATATTTTGCGATAGCTCATATGGAGAAACGGCAGCACAGGAAATCTCTTTTAAGTTTTCTGCCCGTCTGAAATAATGCATTGCCCTTGCCAGATCCTTCCTGTAGGTCCCTGTCTCTCCGCAGAATAAAACAGGCAGCTGAAAATACGAAACATGAACTGTCTGGATCAAAAGATTATAAAATTCTTTTGAAAAACAGACAAAAGGGACTGAAAAGAAATGTGACAGGTAGGAACGGTTTGCACGAATCAGATCTTCATACTCAGAGACTTGAAAGTAATCTGTATCGGGAATTGCATTTTTTTCAGACAGTAACCCTACTGAATTTTCCGGAAAAAGATTTTTTTGAATCATTTCTTCATACAAAGGCTCTTCGCTTACGGAACAATCATCGGCGGGAAGATCTGAAAAACTGCGGATCTTCCATAAAGAAGAAGCAATCCGGTCTGTCTGGACCTCATGATCCGAATCCAATTCTTTCTGTACTGTTTGAAACAGTTTCTGAAGAGTTTTCAAATGATCTTCATTTTTTAAGGCAAATTGATTTCTGAGGATTTGATACTGGTAATCCAGTACAAGATATTTCCCTCGAATTAAAATATATGCAGAGACAATAAATAAAATCGCAATACTGAAATGACCGATTGAAAAATAAGGAGCTCCTTCAATCCATTTTGCAAGAACTCCGTTGATAAAAAGCATTACAGCAGCAGAACTTCCTATTGCATAAAGTATGTAACGAAGCTGAATTTTTAATAAAATTTCAGAAGATCTTCTATAGGCAGATACTAAAACAGAAAAAAAATAAACTGCATAGAAAAGATACATAACCATGGCTGCATAATACACAGGTCCGAACGAAATGTTCAATACAGGAAAACCGTATTTCACGTCCTTGAATGTCAACTGTGTAAAGCTCAAAGCAGCAAACAGCAAACTCAATGTCTGAAGAAAGATAAAAATCGGATTTTTAAATTCTTTTTTTAAAATACCGCCGACATGGAACACAAAATAAACCATTGAATTAATAAAAACAAAAGAAGAGGAAAAAGTAAACATGGCGAAAAGAAGCCTTTTTGAATCAGAAAGATCCGGAAATCGGGTCAGCAAGGACATGTTCGACCAGAGAAAACTGCTCAATAAAAAAATTGAAAAAAGAATTTTTGTTTTTAAGTCTGCAATGCGGAAATAGATATAAATCAGCATGCCGATAATCAATAGATCCTGAACCAATATTAATACAAAACCAGATATAAATACATCCATAACTTTCTATCCAAACACCGGAATCCTGCAAGGGCATTCGTCAATAGCAGAACTCCGGAAGATTTTCTTAATTCAGTAAATTTTATTTGAATGAAAAAACAGGCCCATTATTTTTTCATTCAATTTTTTCAAAACGCTGTCCCTGAGCAAATGTCATTTGATGCTCCTGTTCCATTTCAAGAATTTTGCCCTCAAACTTTTGAACAAGATCTGATGTTTTTACATAGGAAGCGCAGACCCGATACCCTGGAAAATACTCCATCTCCTTCAGGGCTGTCATCTTAAATCCAAGCATCGAATAATATCTGTGCGCTTTAATTTGATTTTCACCAATGAAAAGATTGCTTTCATACCTGGTTATAATCCTGTAAAAGGTTCGAAAAAAAGTCCAGATTAAATTTACAGAATAGTTTTTTTTAAAACCAAGATTTACAAAAGCTTCTTTATTAACTACAATCCGCCCGCCATGCCAGATTTCAGCCGGAACAAGCTCTAAATTAGCGCACAATTCTTTGATACTTAAACCAAAAAATGTTTCAAAAGGGAATTGAATCTCATCATGTTTTCTGGTAAGCCTGAAAGTTGCCAGGATTTCAGATGATTTTTCATGCCTGATTGCCAAAAATACACCATACTTTGCAAAGGCAACATCTTCTCTATAGAGTTTATCAAGGTCTGAAGCTGTAATCCAGCCATTTTTCAAATAAGTTTTAATGGCCACATCTGTAAAAAGATGTGAATGCTTTCTTCCAATTTGCCAAATTTGAAGACCTCCTTCTTCGTCTGAAAGCTTAATATT
>JAOUOA010000106.1 GCA_029880625.1 Spirochaetia bacterium | reverse complement strand
CGTTTTTATCCGGGAATCGAAACCAGTACAGAAATCAAATTAGAGTTCATTCAGACGGAACACATGTAGGTTTTTATCGAATCCATTCGCGTGATATTGTTCCTCTTCCCGCAGAAGGATGCTTAAATATATCAAAAAATTTAAATGAAAGCATTCAGGAGTATTTTTACGGAAGAAAGCGAACCGGCAGCTTCCGTTTCCGTGAGCATGGCGGTAAAACTTTTAGTCCAAATGATCTCGATTTGCAAAAAACGATTATGGAATGCATTCCTTTTTTCGGAGACGGCATTCCAAATCCTTTTCCTGCAGAAAACTTTAATTGGGAGATTCCTGCAGACGGTTTTTTTCAGCAGAATCAGGAAATGCTTTTACCCTGGTTATTTAAGATCGCAGAAATGATCCCTGGCGGGAATCCAGATACAGCAGAGCTTTTCTCCGGAAATAGCTTGATCGGAGGATTCCTGAGAAAACAACTGGGGAACTATCAGGGATTTGAATCTCATAAAATATCGCTGGATTTAGCCCGGAAAAATTTTAATCGAATGGGGCTGCAAGGCCGTTTCAAGAAAATGGATTTGTACAGAGAAGCTCCTGAATTGAAAACAGATCTGGTCATTGCCAATCCTCCCCGAGCAGGACTGAAAAAAAAGATTCTTGAAAAGCTAAAAGAAAGAAAAGGGACTTTGATTTATTCATCCTGTAATCCCCACACAATGAATGGAGATATAAAATTTTTACTGAATTCCGGCTATTCCTGTACCCATTCGGCAGTTTTTGACTTTTTCCCGTGCACCCCGCATTTAGAATTGGTTCTGAGTTTAGTAAAATGAGATTTGCTGCCTTCATAATCCTGATGATGATTTTTCCCTTTTTAACTGTATGTACTCCTTCCGATGTGATCTACAAAAAGCATGTCGTTTACAATTTTACAACAGAAGGTTTTTTATCGCCCGGTGTGCTTCAAACCATCGGGAAAGCGGAAGTTACAAGGCTTGATGCAGGACTGGATGCGGGAAGGACCCGCTGCCTGGAAGAGGCTCTGTTCAGAGCGAAAAACCGTGCAATCAGGGTCATGTTTCATACAAATCTGGACATTTCTGGAAGAGAAGGAGGCTTTGCTGTTTCTGATTTTGATGCAGATTATCCTGTTGATTTTTCCGAGCGGGATTATATCCGGGCCAACGTAGATTTCTCAGAAATCTTAAATACAGGCTACATTGCTCTTCAGGATTCAAGATCATCGAGCAGATGCCAGATTGTCTTCAGAATTATGGACAAAAGCCTGATTCGGAAAATCAAAAAAGTAAATTTGACATTCTGTGTAAATTATGAAAGCTACAACACAGTAAGGAGTCTTTTTAAAAGAAAAAATTTCTGCAAAGAAGACCGTTAATATTTTTACGGTGTTAAAATAGAAGCTCAAAATGATTTTTCACAAGAGTTTGCGGTTTGAAATGATAAAAAAAAGGAAGATTTATATTTTACCGTTGTTATTTTTAACGGTTTTAGAAATTTACTGTATCGGCATTTTTAAAAAAAATTCTGATGTAATGCCGCTTTCGCCTGAGTTTTCCAGAAACGGACTGATCAGCAGTTCTACCTATCAGGTCGTAATTGCTCTTGAGGTCGCTTCGGAAAAGGAAGCAAGAATTCAGGGCCGGGAACTGGCTGTGGAAAAGGCAGGCAGTCTGATTTTTCAGGAAGTTTTTATTTATAGAAGACTGAGTATGGAAGGCAGAAAACGAATTCGTAAAATTATCGAAGAAAAAGGAAAGATTATTTTAATTCAGAAAACATCGGATAAGATATACAGTATTGTTTTTCAGGTCAGTCAACGGGGACTGAAAAAACAGCTGGAAAGAATTTACTGAGCCAGAATAAAATTTCCGCTCAGGACAGGGAGTATTTATGAATCAACCAAAAACAGTTCGGACAAGATTTGCGCCGTCGCCAAGCGGATTTCTTCATGTGGGCGGGGCAAGGACTGCCCTTTTTAACTATCTTTATGCGAAAGCAAAAAAAGGAAAATTTATTCTTCGTGTGGAAGACACAGATCAGGAGCGTTCATCGCCCGAATCGGAAAAAATAATACTGGAGTCCCTCAAATGGCTTGGAATTCATGCGGATGAGGGGCCTGATGAGGGCGGGGATTTTGCGCCCTACCGGCAGTCGGAGCGACTGGGAAGATATAAAAAGTATACGGAAACTCTTCTGTCTGAAAATAAAGCCTACCCCTGTTTCTGCTCAAGCGAAGATCTTGAAGCCAGCCAGGAAAAATCAAAAAAACTGGGCCTTCCGCATATCTATGACGGACGCTGCAGAGGGCTCTCGAAAGAAGAAGTTGAAAAGCGCATCGCAGCAGGGGAGAAATATGCGGTCCGCTTTCGTGCAGAATCCAGGGAAATTGTGGTGAATGATCATGTGCAGGGCAGAGTGAAATTCGATTCGCGGCTGATCGGAGATTTTATTATTGTAAAATCAGACGGATTCCCTTCATATAACTATGCAGTCGTTATTGACGATCATGAAATGCAGATTTCGCATGTGATCCGCGGAGTCGGGCATCTTTCCAATACTCCGCGCCAGATTCTGATTCATGAAGCTCTTGATTTTCCTCTCCCTGAATATGCGCATATTTCTGAAATTGTAGGAACCGACAAAAAGAAGCTTTCCAAACGCAAGGGGGCCACATCCATTCTTTTTTTTCGGGATGTCGGTTACATGCGCGATTCTTTTGTGAATTACATGGCTCTTCTAGGCTGGTATCCTGAAGACGGTGTGGAATATATGCCGAACCGCAGACTGGAAGAGAAATTTGATATTGACCGGTGCTCCAAATCCCCCGCCATGTTTGATTTTTTTCTCACCGATAAGGGCGGCGGCGAAGATGCATCCATTGCAGAACTTTCCTATGAAGAACTTGTTAAAATGGTGAACCATAAGACAAAGCTGAACTGGCTCAACAATAAATACATCCGGGAAATGCCGCTGGACGATGTATGGAATGAAGTGCGGCCGTTTCTGGAAAAGGATGAATCGCTGAGCGGTCTTGTAAAAAAAGATCCTGATAAAATGAAATCGACTTTTGATACTCTCCGTATCTATTTAAATACGCTTTCCGAAGCGGCTCCTTTTATCAGGGAAATCCTTCGCGAAGATGTGGATCTGGATGCAGCGGCAAAATCTCAGTTTGATGATCCGCTTGCAGTAAGCGTCATTGAAACATTTCTTGAACTGGCAGAAAATGCAAAGCCTGCAGATCCGGAAAATTTTACCGCTGTGATCAAAGAAACAGGAGCAAAAACCGGAGCCAAAGGAAAATCGCTTTTTATGACCATACGGGTTGCTTCCACCGGTACCAATCAGGGGCTTGAAATTCCGATTCTTTTTGCCATTCTTGGTTATGAAAAAGTTCTGAATCGGATTCAGTCTATTCGCAAAAAAGCGGGGATCTAATGGCCGCCATATCCGGAGGAATTCTATGCAGAAATTTATAGAAGAAGAAATTCATCCTGACGGCGTCATTGAAATCCGAATGAATTTCAACCCTGAAAACACATTCAGTTTTGAAAATTTATGCGAAATGAATGATATTTTTTTAAGGCTTGCTGAGAGTTCCAATGTCAGGGTGATTGTTCTCTCATCTGCATCTGAAGATTATTTTACCGCAGGTCTGGATCCTTCTCTTTTTCTTGGGGAATCCAAAAAAAGGATCCGCGAAGTCGTGGAAATGATTTTTGAATCGTCTTCCCGGATTTTCTTTTTTCCTCAGCCTGTCATTGCTGCCGTAAACGGACACTGCATGGGAGCAGGGGCTGTCATTGCTTCTTACTGCGATTACAGGTTTCTTGCCGACCGGAAACTGCGGTTTGGTTTTCCTGAAGCCGCCATTGGAATGAATGTTCCTTCTTTTTCGGTAAAGATTCTGACAGATATTCTGGGACTTCCTTCTGTAACCGATATGCTTTATAAATCAAAGGCATTCAAACCGAATGAAGCGCTGGAAGCCGGACTGGTTGATGCGCTGGTTCCGCCTGAAAATTTACGAAAGGAAATTTTTACGCATGCTGCAAAACTTGCAAAACTTCCGCGGGAATCCAGCAGAGGGATCAAAGAAGCGTTAAGAAAACACTACAAAGCAGTATATGAGGATGTATACCAGTTTGACCTGGAAAACACCATTAACACAATCCTTTCGGAAAATACTCAGGAAGGATTTCTTTCTATAAAAGAAAAACGCCGTCCCCGATTTAAATAAAATTTTTGCAGAGAAAACAAGTTTTGCAATTTGTTTATTGAAAATCGTCTCTTCTGTTAAATGAATCCGCAGTCCCTGGCTGGAATCAGTGTTTTTTGAAAATTGCTGATTTCACATGATTGATTTTCTTAAACGTCGGATCCTCCCGGGCCCTGCCAATTTGTCATTTTGAATGACAGTTTGGCAAATTGCCTTTTTGAGAATTGAAAAAAAGCCTGTATAAAATCCTACCTGACCTGGTACACTTTTTGCAATATAATTATTAGAATCAACTTTTTGGAGGTAAAAAATGTTAGATTTATACTTTAGAAATGAACCGGCCAATGGAGGAGCCTGGAATGATTTTTCCACTCTGCAGAGCCGTATGAACCGCATGTTCGGAGAGCCCGGTGAAGGCGCTTTCCCCGGAGTCAATATGCATGCAAGCGAAGAAGAAATCCTGGTTACTGCGGAAATCCCCGGCGTGAATGCGGAAGAGATTGATATTTCAATTGAAGAAGACGTGCTTACACTGAAGTTTTCAAGACAGGCGGAAAAAGCAGAAGGAATGAAAATTCTCAGGCATGAAAGACCTGCGGGAAAGTTTTCCAGAAATATCTATCTTCCTTACAGGGCAGATTCTGAAAAAGTTTCAGCAAAAACCAAAAACGGAATTCTTGAAATTACACTTCCCAGACTTGAGGCGGACAAACCTCGCAAGATTGAAGTAAAACATGGATAAAAGGAGACAGACAATGTTACAGGAAGCAAAAAAAGATATACAAACTGAAGTGGAGCGTGCATCCACAAAACGAACCTATATGCCGGCCGTGGATATTTTTGAAGATGAAACTACAGTCATCCTTTATGCAGATATGCCCGGCGTGGATGAAAAAGGAGTGGATATCACTCTTGAAAAGAATATACTTACTATTGACGGCAAAACGGATTTTGATCAGAGCGAAACGCATCCGATTTACAAGCGTGAATACGGAGTGGGCGACTATCACAGATCATTTCAGCTGAACGATGAATTTGATTCGGAAAAAATCAGCGCTGTCGTTAAAAATGGAGTATTGCAAGTGTTTCTTCCCAGGATGGCCCCTACGAAGAAAAAAATATCCGTAACAGCCGGATAAGGAGGTGGGTTATGGCACTTCGAGATTTAACAAAGGATAGCAAAGGCAGAAATTTTCTGTCCATTCGAGAACCGCTGCAGATTTTTCAGAAAGATTTTAACAGTCTGTTTGATCATTTCTTCAACGGAGGCATGGATCTTTCTTCTGAATTTCGATTTGCTCCGGAAATGGATGTTTCCGAAACCGAACAAGAAATCATTGTGAAAGCGGATATTCCCGGTGTTGAAGAGAAGGACATCGACGAATCCCTTACCGATGATCTTCTTACCGTCAAAGGCGAAAAGAAAATGGAGAAGGAAGAAAAAGAAGAAAACTTCTACAGAATGGAACGCTCTCACGGATCTTTCCAGAGATGCATCCAGCTTCCTTCAAAAGTTGATCAAGAGAAAGTAAAAGCGTCCTTCAAGAATGGAGTTCTTACCATCACTCTTCCTAAGAATAAAGAGGCAGATAAGAATGTAAAGAAAATTGAAGTGAAAAAAAGCTGACGGGGGCGGAAGTCCCCGCTATGGCAGTAAACCCGCTGAATTGTAAATGACTTTACAGAGAGCGGGTTTTGATTTTTTAAAAAGACCTGGAAATTGAATTTTTCTCAAAGTCATAAATCTTCAGGTTTTTTCTTTAACAGCTTTCTGATTATTGCGCGAAATTCTTCATTGTCAAGGAATGCCGTATTGTAAAGAGCCGCCACATCCATCTGCTCAGCCATTTTTCTGTTGATATCAAAATTCAGAACTTCCTTGGTGCCCGTAACGGCAAGATTGGGATTGGAAGCGATTTTTTTAGCAAGTTTTTCCGCTTCTTCCATCATTTCTTCCTGTGTTTTAAAGGATTCGCTGACCAGATGAATCCTCAGAGCTTCTTCAGCACGGATGTCTTTTCCTGTAAAAGCAAGCAGCCTCAGCTCGCCGTCTCCGATAATTCCGGGAAGTCTCTGCAGGGATCCAAGATCGGCAACAATTCCCAGCTTTGTTTCTCTCAGAGAAAAAGACGCGTCGTCCGTACAGAGGCGAAGATCGCATGCAGCAATCAGATCCAGCCCCCCTCCGATGCAGTGTCTGTGTACGGCGGCAATATAAATCACCGGGCTTCTGGAGATAGCGTCAAATCCCTTGCGCATTCTCCGGATTGTCTGAAAAAACTCCCGCTTTCCATCGCCATTTTCGCTGAATATTGCATCGCGGAAATCCCAGAGAAAACTTTCCACATCCAGCCCTGAAGAAAATGATTTTCCTCTGCCTGCAAGAATGCAGACTCTGACGGAAGATCTTTTTTCCAGATCTTTTACAACAGCGGGTAGATTTCTGAAAAAATCCCAATTCATGGCATTGCGCCTCTCAGGGTGGTTCAGATAAACAACTGCATATCCGGAGCTGTCATGGTATTCAATATTAAAAAATGGATGTTCTGTCATGAGAATCCCTTAAGCTTGCTTTGAAAATCGTACAGAAATGTATATTCAGAATTGTTATGAAACATTAAAAACCCGCTCCTTTTTATTTTAATCAATTCCTCTGCGGCTGAGAAAAGTTTTAAATAATCGCTGATTTATGCATCTCTTAAAAATGCGGGCAGTCAATCATTTGTTTTTTAAGTGATTTTCTTCGATGCATTTTTGTAAAGAGAAAACAGCAGGATTCATGCCAGATTTTTCTTCACATCTATGTATTCGTTTACCATGTCATTGATAATTTCTGCTGCTGGTTTGATTTCATGGATTTGCGCCACTCCATGCCCTGCAGACCATAAATCTTTCCATTTTTTCATTTCATCTTTTTCTTTCGGATGCGAAGGATCTTTTAATTTTTCAATGGAGCGGGACAGCCAGTTTGCATGGACTCCGGAGATTTTATCAGTATAGACAATTTCTTCCGGTCCGGATTCGATCAGCATTTTTTTATATTCCTGAACTGCGCCCGACTCATTTGATGCAATCAGCCTTGTTCCGACATAGACACCCTCCGCTCCAAGAGAAAATGCAGCCGCCATCTGCGCTCCCGTTCCGATGGACCCCGCTCCAAGTACGGGCAGCCCGATTTCTTTTTTTAAGTAAGGGATCAGAGAAAAAGGACTGATATTTCCCGCATGGCCTCCGGCTCCCTGGGATACGGCAATGACGGCATCTGCTCCCGCTTTCGCCACAACTTCCGCCATGCGAAGATTGACGACATCACAGAAAACAAGGCTGCCGGCACTTTTTGCTTCCCGGACGGCAGTTCGAGGCGCTCCCATACTCGTAATGATGAGTTTTACGCCCATGGAAAGGCAGAGATCCAGCTGCTGTTTCCAGTCAGGATTGTGTTCTTTGTAAAGAACGATATTCACGCCGAACGGTTTTTTTGTACGGGACTGGATTTCCTGGACTGCGTCTTTCAAGGCGTCAACGCTTCTGTAATTCAAGGAAGGAAAGCATCCGAGTCCGCCGGCTTCTGAAACAGCGGTGACCAGATCCGGATAGGATACAAGGAACATGGGAGCACCGAGTATGGGAAGATCAATTCCAAGCAGTTCCGTAATGGCAGTTTTGATTTTCATTTTTCCAGTCTGAATGGA